>CAZVSL010000257.1:0-3570 GCA_964629935.1 uncultured Calditrichaceae bacterium
ATGCCGGTGTGCCGGTGATGCTCGTCACACGCGCGGCCCGGGCGGAAGAATCCAATACATACTATGCTCAGGGCGGCATTATTTATCGCGCTGAGGATGATTCAATTGACTTGCTCAGGCAGGATATTCTGCGGGCCGGCGCCGGATTATGCAATCCAGAGGCTGTGGAAGTCTTAACTAATGATGGTCCCTCGCTGGTTAAGAAAATCCTGTTTGAGCGACTTAACGTGCCGTTTCATGAAGCCGAGAGTGGCGGGCTTGCCCTGGCACGTGAGGGCAGCCATTCCGTAGCGCGCATTCTGCACGCCGCCGACGCAACCGGGCGGGCTATTCAAACCGCCCTGCTTGCGGCTGTGCGTGAGCACGAAAATATCGCACTGCTCGAGGGCTACACGGCTGTCGATTTGCTCACGCCGGCGCACCATTCTCGCAATCGACTTGCTATTTATGACCAGCCGCGCTGTGTCGGCGCCTATCTTCTGAATCAAGAGACGGGGAAAGTCACGCGGTGTCTTGCCGAAAAGACTGTTTTGGCCACCGGCGGACTCGGGCAGATCTTTCTGAGAACGAGCAATCCTGAAGGCGCGCGCGGTGACGGTCTGGCCATGGCAGACCGGGCCGGAGCACGTACGCTCAACTGTGAATTCATGCAATTTCATCCAACGGTTTTCTACCGCCGCAATGCCGCCCATTTTCTGGTATCAGAGGCGGTGCGCGGCGAAGGCGCGCGGCTGGTACATGAAGATGGTGAGCCATTTATGCAGAAATATGATCCGGAGTGGAAAGATCTGGCCCCGCGCGATGTCGTAGCGCGATCGATCCATCAAGAGATGCTCGCCAAAGGCGTTAGCAATGTTTATCTCGATCTTCGCTCTTACATTGCCGCCGACAAAATCAGAGATCACTTTCCAACCATATATGAGCAAGCGCTGGCATTTGGCATCGACATCACCAAAGACCTGGTGCCGGTTGTGCCGGCGGCCCATTACTTCTGCGGTGGCATTTGGGTTGACGAGTGGGGACGCACAACTATTGCGGATCTGTACGCTGTCGGGGAAATATCATGTACCGGCGTGCACGGCGCCAACCGACTGGCGAGCGCGTCATTGCTGGAAGGTCTGGTCTGGGGCAGTCGCAGCGCAGATGATATTCTGAAATCACGACAAGAGCATGAGAGCTGGCCGGCTGAAGATATACCGCCGTGGCATGATACAGGCTTATATGATCCCGATGTCGCGCTCATCCGTCAGGACATGAGCTCGATCAAACACATCATGTGGAATTACGTCGGTCTGGCGCGTACCAAACATCGGCTCACTCGCGCCAATCACGACCTTCGTAATCTTGAGCTGGAAATCGAACGCTTCTATGTCTCCGCTAATCTGACGGACGAGCTGCTTGGCCTGCGCAATGCCGTTCGCGCTGCCGTGCTGGTGACGGCTGCGGCATGGCAGAACAAAAGCAGTATGGGGTGTCACTATCGCGTGGATTAGGCGAGTGGGAAACTGTAAAACTTGTAAGAGTTTAGCGGTGTGAATTTCGGAGTGCAAAACTTTAGTTTTGCAGGTTTTCGTTTATGTCAAATTTCAAAAATATTTGAACAGTGCTCTGCAATGCTAAAGGATTGCACTCCATTTCAAACAGCTAAACTTTCACTAAAACTTAAATTGGTCATCGTAGCTCGTTGTAGCCTTTGGACGCACGCTGTTCTGCACTTCCTCAACAAAGTCCGTACTATATCATTATCATCAACAACCAATCCAACCAGGCTATCTCATTGAATGACAAACGAGGTTCGTCTCATGAAGAGAGAAATTTTCGGTTTTCTGACCATAATTTTTGTGTTCATTACAACCCTTGTTCTCTTGCATTCTACTTCCTCAGGCACATCTTCGGATGAGGTCAATTGGCATACCGATGATTTCGTAGACATGCGTATTGAAAACGAGGACAAACTGGATGTCCCGGTTGCGTTGGTCGACGAAGTCTGGGATTATATGCTGAACCGGCTGGTGAAGGACAAAGAATTTTTGAAAAGCCTTGACCCGAATCTCACCTCCTATTGGCAGGATGAGCTCTTCATAGACGTCTATTTTGACACGCCCGATCTGATAATGCTAAATCGGCAAAGCGGCATTCGTCACCGTGCAAGGTATAATCTGACAGACACAACCGCGCGAAAGCACGGCAGAGAATTGATGCAGGTAAAGCTGAACAATATCGATGATAATGCAATGAACCGCGGCGAGTTGAAATTCCAGATCGACCATTCGGTGAAGCGAAATACAGCCGATGACCTCCATCCCGTTCTCAGTCTTGTGGACGGCGCAGACCGTGGTGACTTCATGAAATTAATGACCGATATTGGCATCGATCCTTTTTCACTTAAAGAAATTCTGATAAACAAACAACGGCGCAGGAGTTTGTACATCCCCAGAAACGGGCAGCAGTTCATCAGCATTCGCCTGGATGAATGTACTTTCCAAATGCTTTTTTTCGAGCAAAAACATGTGGAGCTGGAACCGGAGCTAAACGAAGTCCCGTATACTGCTGCCGACAGTACTGAACGAGCCTTCATGGAGAGCATCAACAGGCGGATCGTTGATGATATTTTACAGGAATTTCCGGAGATAAAGCGTGATTTGACGCCGAAATACAACAAGGCCTTTAATTACTTTGAAAAAAGGATACCCTTCTTACGATCGCTCTTTAAATACGGTCTCCTGTAACCAGGAAAAGAGATGACCGGTTCTGAACGTAATTCGCGCTGCTGTGCCGGTGATCGCTTTCGATATCGTGGCCGATGGCCAAACCTTGCAGGAAGCGCAGGAGAATATCGTCGATGCAATTTTGGACCACATTACTTTTTGTTTGGAAGTAGGAAATGTGGAAATATCTTGAATCCTGCCCCAAAAGAATTCTGGAATAAGCTTTATTTTGAGAGCAGGGAGATCAGCAAGCCCGTGAAGCTGTCAATGAAAAAAGCACACAGTATTATTGAGGACGTGAGTTTCGGACAGCTCCAAGCGGCGTAATTGATGAGCCCCCGTAAAAGGCAAAAATACAGAGAATTAGTCTACCCTCCCGATCCTGCCACATCTGCCTCCCAACCCGGCGGCGTATCATCTTCCGGATCATCGAGATAACCAGCAGGCAGCGCGACTTTCTGCTGCTTGCAACGATTCTTGCCGCGCCGGGCGCGCAACTGTTGCAACGGAAAGGGTTCATCCGGATTGATGCTCCGCAACAGGGCTTGCAATTCTGCCAGTGAATCAACAGTCACCAAACTTCGATAAATCGGCCTGGCGCTGCGAAAGCCTTTGACATACCAGGTGAGGTGCTTGCGAAACATACGCATGGCCGCAGGTTCGTCAAACCATTCGCATGTGAGTCTGGCGTGCTCCAAAATGATGTCTGCGATCTCACCCAATGCGGGCGGCGGCTGCTGTTCGCGGCCAGCGAAGACGTCCGCCAGATCACGGAAAAGCCAGGGCCGCCCCAGGCAGCCACGGCCCACTACCACGCCGTCGCAGCCGGTCTCTCGCATCATGCGCAGGGCGTCGCGCGCCT
>CAZVSL010000257.1:3580-8561 GCA_964629935.1 uncultured Calditrichaceae bacterium
GTTGCCTAAAACCGGGATGGTGGTGACCGCTTCCTTCAAACGGGCAATGGCGCGCCAGTCCGCCTGTCCGGTGTAAAGCTGCGCGGCAGTGCGCGCATGCAAGGCGACGGCCACGCAGCCCTCTTGCTCCGCAATTTTGCCGGCATCCAGATAGGTCTGCAACGCATCATCGATGCCGATGCGAAACTTGATAGTAACCGGAATCTCGCCGGCATTTTGCACGCAGGCGCGCACGATCTTGCGCAGCAGATTTGGTTTGGCCGGAATGGCTGAGCCGCCGCCGCGGCTGGTGACCTTGCGCACCGGACAGCCAAAGTTCATGTCGATATGGTCGACGCGACCTTCCTGCACCAGCATCGCGGCTGCTTCTCCAACGGAGCCCGGCTCCACGCCATAGAGTTGGAGGCTGCGCGGCTGCTCATCCGGCGCAAATGAGGCTAATTTGACAGTGTGTGGATGGCGCTCGACCAACAGACGCGCCGTCACCATTTCACTGACATAGAGTCCGGCGCCAAACTGCCGGCAAAGCTGCCGAAAGGGTGAATTGGTGATGCCGGCCATCGGCGCCAGCACTACGGGGGGCCAGATAGTCAGCGGCCCAAGTTTGAGCGCTGAAAACTCACCGGCATGCGCTACCGGCACATTCTGGTTCAGCGGACTGACGTAGGGATTGAGGGCTTGAGCCTTTGCGATTGTCACGTGTTCTTAATCCTGCGAACGGCCAGGTCGGTTGCGCCCAGACAATATTGCAAACCCAACAAGTTGGAGGCGGTCAATTGTCCGTCCGCCACTTTTTTCAGCAAATCATGGGCGTTGAAAGCGATGCCGAGGCCGGAATTCTTCAGCATGATCTCATCATTGGCGCCGTCCCCGACGGCCACGATTTCTTCTTTGGACAGGCCTTCTTTTTCGGCCAGCCAATTGACGATGTTGCCTTTGCCAACAGCGTCGATGATCTCGCCCCTGACTTTACCGGTCAGGACGCCGTCTTTGATTTCCAAATCATTAGCAAAAACGTAGTCAAAGCCGAGCTGATCTTTAACTTTCTCGGCAAAATATTTGAAGCCGCCTGAGATAAGTGCGAGCTTGAAGCCCATAGCTTTGAGGGTGGAAACGAGCTCATAGCTGCCGGCAGTCAGCCGCATGCTGTCTGCCACGTCTTCCAGTACGGATACCGGCAGACCCTTCAGCAGCGCGACGCGCTCCTTCAAGGCATCCTTGAAAGCAATCTCTCCGGCCATGGCGCGCCGGGTGATTTGAGAAACTTCATTGCCCACTTTGGCTGCCTTCGCCAGCTCATTGATAACCTCGCCTTCGATGATCGTGCTGTCCATGTCGAACACCACGAGCCGGCGGCGTTGCCGGAACGGCGTATCCGGTTGGATGATGGTGTCAAAGCCGACTTCATCACAGGTGCGCTGGATGACATCTTTCAGGACCGACAGATCGCGCAGCTCGGAGGCATCCACCAGCATTTCAAGGGCCACCAGCTCGCCGCGCGCCAGGTGGTGCATGCGCTCGATGTTCACCCGAAAATTTGCCAGCGCATTACTGATGGCTTTCAGGATACCGACTTTATCGCGCCCGATGATAGTAAAAACCTGCAGATTCTTTTCCACCCGCTTGATAGCTGCCGACGGCTCCACCAGATCGATGTTTATGTCCAGTGGCAGCTTCTTCGCATTGCGCTTCAATCTCAAGTATGCATCTTCAGGATTCTCACCGGCCTCTACCGGTTCCGTGATCATGAACATGATGAACAGTCCGTGCAGGGCATTCTGCTCCACCGCCACTATGTTCAATTTGGCATCCGTGACCACGGCACAGATGTCAGCGATGAGATAGGGCTGGTTGTTACCAAACACCGTGAGAACGATGTATTTCTTGTCGGGCATACTGTCTTCGCTAAGTGCTTGAAATTTAGCTTGCATAGTATTAAAAAATGCCTAAAATGTCAAGGTGAAGTTAGATGATATTACCACAGATTTATGGATTACCAGAGTCACCAAGAAACACAAAAATCAGAGAGCTCCAATTTTGTCATGGCCTGCATTATTCACAAATCGCCGCCTCCGCCACAGGATAAATCCTGCGGGTCCGCATAGCAAATCCCGCGGACTTGAACCCGCCAGAAGGCGGCTTTAGCCGTCTTGCATGGATTGAGCCTGATGCTTCAGCATAGGCTCAAAAGGGCGAATTCATAAATTATGCAGGCTACGTGGTTGACCTTCACGATCAACCTGTACCAGACAGATCAGCTTAATGGCAAAAACTTCGTGAACTTGGTGCATCTTGGTGGTAAAGAAATGCATATACAATGAGAAAAACAAAACTAAGCCTGTATTATCCGGTCGCCTACCTTATTGTAGGTGGCATTGGATTCTTACTGCTGCCAGATTTCTTCCTGAAGCTGTTCTTGTCCAACAGCGAATACAATGCGGTTATGGTGCGGTTTGTGGGATTGCTGCTTTTTGTGCTGGGCATCATGGTGCTGCAGATCATCCGCTTCGAGGCCACCTGGTTGTACGGCACCACCCTGATCGTGCGCTCGATTATTCTGGTTGGACTGGCCTGGTTCTATCTGCTCTCCCACGATCCGCTCATGCTGGTTTTGTTCGGAATCGTAGCGCTTGGATTTGTACTGACGGGCGTGTCTTATATTTTGGATAAGCGGAAGAATGTTATTTTGTAGGCGTGTTGCTGCTCAGTTCTTGTTTCTTGATTAAGTTCTTTACACTTAGACTTAGACTCGCTGGCTCCTTTGTGACCTCCCGCCGCTTTCTCAAGCGTACCTATTTTCAGAGTTTAGAAGATTTGAAAATCCTGATATGGCTCACCCAGAAACGGGTGGCACTCCTTTGCACGCCATCCGCTGGTCTTTCGAGGTAATCATCCCAAATGTGGGCCACAATCATCAAGAAATGGGAAATGCCGCTGCGGAATTTTTGTATGAGCGGAATTTTTGTATGAAAGGAATAGTAAATGACTCTCCTTACACGTACTCTCGAACAAAACAAAAAAATTATCACCGCCTTTGCAAAGGCCGTCAATGAACGAGACTGGGAACGCTTAGACGAGCTCGTCGCTCCGAATTTCGTGCGGCATAGTTATGCCGCGCCTGCGGTGAACAGCCGGGAGGAACTGAAGGCATATCTGCGCAGCGAATTTGAGGCCTTTCCGGATGGCTATGAGTCCATCGAGGACATGCTCGCAGAAGGAGACAAGGTCGCCGTCCGGCATGGCTTTCGTGGCACGCAGCGTGGTCAGATGGGACCTTATCCGCCATCGAACAGAGTCATGACCGCTGAATACATTGCAATTTACCGCATTGCTGACGGCGTCATCGTTGAGTCATGGGCGGAATGGGATAACCTGAGCGGACTCATACAACTTCGACACTACTCTTAACCACGGAATAATCTGCCCTCCAAATCGTATCTAAGACAGGCTAAAAGGAACCATCCCCTTAATCGTTCCAAGAATCATGCTGTAACCCACCACATTCCTCTGGAGGTAGATATGCGGATCAATACACTCACTGCATTGATGCTGGCTCTTGTGCAAATCCCTTGCCTGGCCCAGACCTTTACGGACGCTGCCCATCTTTTACAATCCGATTCCGATGGAACATTGACCACCGGCGCCTCGGCAGTCGATTTTAACAACGACGGCCTGGTGGATATTTACCGCCCCGGCCTGCTGTTCCTGAATCGAGGTGCAGAAGGATTTGTCGACATTCTGTTTGAGACCGGTGTCATCGAAGGCGAAAGTGTCTTCGGCGCGGCCTTTGGTGACTATAACGGCGACGGCTATCCGGATGTGATTTTCGAAGATCTGGGAGCGCCGAGCCGTATTTACCGAAACGACCGTGACCTTACTTTTGCACAAATCAATTCCGAGGCAGGATTCACCACCAACTCCTTCGCCCAGGGTGCAGGCTGGGCGGATTATAATTTGGACGGCCGGCTCGATCTTTATATCAACAACGACCTTGGGGACAACCAGTTGTTCAAAAACCTGGGAGACGGACAGTTCGTGGAGATCAGTGAGTCTGCTGGCGTGCAGCAGCCGGGTAACTCTTACGGCATGGCCTGGGGCGATTACAACAATGACGGCTATCCGGATATCTTCAACGCACCTTGTAACTTCCGGCCGGAAAACTCGATCAAGCATCTTTTCCGGAATAATGGCGACGGCACGTTCGACAATGTCAATGTTGAGGCAGGCGTTGCCGATTCGCTGGCTAGCTGGTGCGTCAACTGGTTTGATTACGACAACGATGGCGACCTCGATATCTATATCGGTAACATCGAGCACACCCCACGTCCTGCCAAAAACAAGCTTTACAGAAACAACGGCGACGGCACATTTACTGATGTGGCACAGGCTGCCGCTGTGGCTGGCGAGGATAATGAAGATACCTTCGGCGCTTCAATCGCAGACTTCGACAACGATGGCTGGCAAGATATCTACGTGGCCAACAGTGGCTTTGCACACCGGATCTATCGCAACAACGGCGACGGAACCTTCTCGGATGTCGCCCAGGCCGCCGGAATCGATGAGCGATTTCACAGCAGCGTTGCTGTGGCTGACTTCAATTCAGACGGCTGGATCGATATATTTTCACCAGGGACGCCAAACAATCTGTGGTATAACGATGGCGGCGGCAATCACTGGTTGCGGGTGCAACTGCGCCAGCCGGGTGAAAACTACTACGGTGTTAGTGCGCGCGTGGAAGTCGTGACGGGCGCCTCAAGGCAAATGCGTGAGGTGAGAGCGGGTGATGGCTTCTGCGCTCAAAGTCATGCGCTCAGCGTCCATATTGGGCTGGGCTCTGCTGCCTCTGCTGATTCGCTTGTCATTAGATGGCCAGGGGGTGAAACACAGAGCTTTACAAATGTGCCGGCAGACCGCGTAGTAACGGTGGTACGCGGGCATGGCCTGAACGCGCCGCCGGACGCATTCAAGCTGACCGGTCCTG
>CAZVSL010000258.1:0-8559 GCA_964629935.1 uncultured Calditrichaceae bacterium
TGAAGCTTGAACACCGAACCACCCCGCACAAGAGAATCGCTCGATTCAGGTAATAATACTCTACTATATAGGACGCTGGAATACAAAGATGAATCAGCTCATGAACAAACTTGGTTGGTTGATAGAATCAATCGAGCAGCTCTTACCGGGGCTGAGCCGGAGCCAATATCGTATTCTTGTGATGGATGATGAGGAGATGTTCCGGGACCTGAGCAAACGTATCCTGGCCCAACTCGGCTATGATGTCACGACAGCCTGCAACGGCAATGAAGCGTTGCAACTTTACCGCGACGAGAACGGGTTTGATCTGGTTATCATGGACTTGATGGTGCAGCAGGGCATGGGCGGCCAGGAGACCATAACCAAACTGCGTGAGTTGGACCCGCAGGTCAAGGCTATTCTCTCAAGTGGATGCTCGCGCGATAATCCGGTGGTGGCAAACTGCAAGCGCTACGGATTCTCGGCGGCCATTGCAAAGCCTTTTGACTTTCGGGAATTTGTCGCGGTCGTCAGGCAGGTTATTGAGGGCGCCCGCCCGGTTGGCGCTGCTGCGGGATAACCAAATCCGCACGTGGCAAAAATCAAGCGGATGCGCGCAGCCTCATGCAGAGCGCACATCCTTTAAGACTAAGTACTGTACACAATTTCATAAATACGGTTACGTATTTGAAAATTGTGTCGGATTTCGATATTCGGACTTCAAGTATGTCACCATATTTAGGAATCCATGTACTAAATTAGCCCTATAATACCTCTTTCACGCCAATCTTGTCTATGACATCCTGAGTGAACGTATCTTTCAGATGTTCATTCTGCTGCAAGTTGAGCGTAATTTTCACCTTGTCGGACTCATCCCGGAAAATACCCAGCAACGCACCTGACGCCAAATAGGCTTCTGAGGTGGTGATCAGTGGAATCTGCTTCTCTTTGCATTTAGACAGCACGTAAAGTTTGGTGCTGCTGTTGGAAAGCGTTGGCGCGTCAAAGACCACAACCGGGCTCTTTTCCGGCACCTTCTGCAAAGCGAGCCCCACATCCTGTGATCCGGACACGATATGAACCTTGGCCTTAATCTTCATCTGGGCGGTGGCTCGCTTTAAAGCGGTTTCATGCGTATTGTAATCATCTTGCGTTAGCAGCACCGATACCTCTGTGGCCTGCGGGAAAGCCTGCTTGACGAGAAAGAAAATCTGCAGTGGCGTCACGTCCTTGGCATACAAAGACGTGCAAGCGAGAGTCAATACGAATGTGAGAATGTGACATACAAACCGTTTCATCAGTCTTATCCCCGAAAAAAGTTAGTAGTTGTGTGAATCAACCGCCTCCAGGCGGGGTTTATTGTTTGTGGATGCAGGCTAGAAATCTCCGAATTCGTCATCGTCGAGAGCGATAAAATCGTTGCTGCAATCTGCCTTTGATTCGAAATCCGAAAATCCGTCCATAGCATCACCGTCGCTATCATCCGCGGCATAGAAGTCCTGTATCACGTTGACGGTTTCTGCGTCGCCATAATCGACTGGCTGAGCATCAAAATCACCTGCGTCTTCCCTGAGCTGGAATTTATCCAGGATGCTCTTGACGGAGCGTGCCTGGGTCAGCAGCGTTTGCGAAGCGGCGGCGCTTTCTTCCGCACCGGCTGTATTGGACTGGGTCACCTCATCAATTTGCACGAGGCCAGAATTCACCTGCTCGATACCCTGAGCCTGTTCACTGGAAGCGTGCGCGATCTCTCCAACCAGGGCGCTCACCTGATTGACATCTTGGACAATTTTCTTCAGAGACTTCGCAGTCAGATTTGCGATGCGTGTGCCGTTTTCCACTTTCATGACAGAGTCTTCGATCAGCTCGCTGGTTTCTTGCGCTGCTTTAGCGCTGCGTTGCGCCAGATTGCGCACTTCTTCAGCAACGACGGCAAAGCCCTTTCCGTGAACGCCGGCACGGGCCGCTTCAACAGCCGCATTCAAGGCGAGCAGATTGGTTTGAAACGCGATTTCGTCGATGGCCTTGATGATCTTGTGGATATCGTCTGAGGATTTCTTGATCTCATTCATAGCAGAAAGCATCCGCTTCATCTGCTTGTTTCCCTCTTCAGCATTGTCGCGGGTAGCAGATGAGAGTTGATTGGCTTCCTGGGCATTCTCGGCATTTTGCCTGGTTTGTGAGCCGATCTCATTCATGGAGGCCGTCATCTGCTCCAATGAGCTGGCCTGCCGGGTTGCGCCGTCAGACAGAGACTGACTGGCTGAAGAGACCTGCTGAGCGCCGTTGGCGACTTCATCCACTGTTTTGCTAACCCGGCCCAGCAATTTGTTCATGGCGTCCAGGGTTTCATCCAGCGCTTTCTTCATGACTGCGTAGTCGCCCTGGTAATCGCCCTGCACAGCGCGGGTCAGGTCGCCCTCTGCGATCCTGCTCAAACAATTGACCGCTTCGTTCAAGGGCTTGACGATATTTTCGATGGTGCTGTTAATGCCCTGAATGATCTCGCGATAGCTGCCAGCAAACTGCTCTGCATTGCCTCTGACATGCAGTTGACCTTCTTCGGCCGCTTTCGCAAGGGTCTTGCCTTCAGCGATCAGGGCATGCAGATTTCTGTGAATGCCTTCCAGGCCGTTGGTCAGGGTGATTTGCTTGCCGGGCAAGGCGCGCATCTGCCGGGACAGATCGCCTTTGGCATAGTCTTGCATGATGCCGATGGCCTCCTGAACCGGCTTGATCACGGCATCGAGGGTATCGTTTATGCCACGCAGCAAGGCAGCATAAGCGCCCTTGAGCCTATCAGTGTCACAACGTGCGTCCAAATCACCGCCCTTTTGTCCCTCGATTGTGGAGGTCAGCTCAGACTGCATTTCTCGCAAGCTGCTTTTCACCGTAACCAGAGCATGTCCGAGCACGTCGCCGTCGGATCGGGGTTGAAACTCCGTATCGAGATTGCCGGCAGCGATTTGGTTTGCCAACTCTGCTTGCTCTTTTTGACTCAATATGATTTTGCGAAACGAGTCTGCCAGCTCCCCGATCTCGTCCTGACGATGGATATCTATCTCAAGATCGACGCGGCCTTTTGCCAATTTGCGGGAAATACCCGTGATAGCTTGGATCGGTGCGGTAATCTTGTGCGTAATGGCCAGAATGGAGACGCCAAGAATTCCCAGCAGGACCAATGCTGCTAAGATATTGAGCAAACGCGCTGATGATAAGGCGCGGTCGCGCTCTGTCAGGGAAATACCGATGGTGATTTCACCAAGCGTGGCGCTCCCGGACTTAACCGGCAGAGAGCTGAACATCTCATCGTCAAACGATTGCAGGTGGTCTTTATCCGTTGTGGTTATTGGCCGCAAGCCTTGTTTGCGATATACTACAACTTCTTCACCCTGCTTATTTGTGACTCTGATATAGGAAAACAGCGATTGTTTCATAAACGGCTGCACTGCAGACTCAACCGCGCCGCGGTCGACAAATTCCAAACCGGTGCGCACAGCGTCAGCAGCGACCCGCGCCATCACTTGCAGGGAAGAACTAAGGTTGCCGGTGAGGGCATTGTGCGTGACTTTGGAGGTTATCAGCGTCTGGCCAAACATCACAACAGCGATGACCAGAACGAGAGAGATGAGTATTTTATACTTGAGACTCAGGTTCGCATATTTCATCAACGACTCCTTCTGACGATGGCAAGAAATGTAAAATTCCTGCTACTTAAATCGTCAGAACGAACGCCGTCCTTTAACAATCGATGATTATTAAAGTTGGTAAGTGGAAATAAACTCACAAGGAGCGAGGGTTGAGCCTGTCGAAACGGAAGTGGTCTTCCCCCGGACGCGCTCAGGGCAGCGCCTTCGAACAAGCTCAGGGCGCGGGGCCTTCGGCAGGCTCAGGCCCGCGGTGAAACAGTATGTCTCTACTTCGCCTGCGTGACCCTGCCCATCGTCATCTTTTTGAGGATAACTTGCGATTTCCGATTCACGGCTTCCGACTGCCGGATTCTCACCCCCCATCATCAGGAGCAGGCCGGCGCAGAATCGTGAAAAAGGTGGTGTCTGCAATGGCCGAGCCAAAAACGCCAATGCCATCGCCTTCGAAATGAAAAGCCGGTTCATGGAAATTGCCATCGATTTCTTGCACGTCGCCGTGACTTATGAGAAAATCACGGAAGTTGCGGTCGCCGGCAAACGCAATAGCCCGGTACTCGCCATAGAACCAGGTAAAAAACGAAAAGATATCGATGCTCGATTCTCCCGGTACGTTTGGCTGGTCCTGAATCCAGGTGAACGTGTTTTTGTAATCCTCAAAATCCTCGATGATATCCTCGATATCCGGATCGTTGAACGGGTTGTCAAAGATAAAGCTCGAGGTATCGGCATCCAGCGCATTCAGAGCGCAGGCATAGAAATCAGTCGCCGGTGATCGGTTAAACACGATCTTGAAGTCCATGAGCGCGCCGCTGGCATCACGTTGCCGGTAGAACATGCTGTCAAGCACAGACTTTTCCTCCAGGATTTCAAATCCTGCTTCAGGCACCGTCGTGACAGAGCGTGTGAACAGGCTCTTGCCATCAACTGTAGCCCGCACTTCCAGCGTGTATTGCTTGCCATAATCGATCACGATCTCGGTCGATTCATAGCGCCGGGTCTGGAAATTGTATCTCAAATCAAAGCTGCTGCCAGACTCATCGATGAGCACGGCCTCAGCATCCGTGATGATAATGCTCTCTTCCGTTACCCTCGCATCCACCGGAAAATTGCGCATCAGGCGCACCTCGGCTTTGTTGTGTGGCATCAGATATCCCTGAACCACGATCCTGGGCTCGAATGTGTTATCGATACTGACCGTTCCTTCACCGCAAGCAGAAAACAGGCTTGCCAAAAGCAGGAGCAAAACGATCTTTCTGATTGACATCGTGCTCATTCTCCTCAATTAGAAGGCGAAATTTACGCCAATTGTGGGCAGTAGCGGAAACATACCTTGCGTATCGATATCCGGTTCGCCCTGGTTGCTATCATATTCGACGAACCAGATATTCTTGCGATTGCCGATGTTGAAAATCTGCAGATACGGACTGATGGACCAGCCGCGAAAATGGCGCTCATAGGTAATGCTGATATCCAGTCTGGCATAGGCCGGCAATCTGAGATTGTTAATAGTCGTAGGATACAGTTGATATTCAGCCACGGGTCTGCCCGGCAACGTATCGATGAAATAAGCTGAACCGGGCAGGGTGATCGGTTGGCCGCTGGTGTAAATAAAGGTAAAGCCAAACATCCAGTTCGACTTATGTTTGATTGGCGTCTCTCCCCGCCAGGTGCGCTTCAGATTCTTCCAATCGACATTCGCGACCACGTTGACCGCATGGGTGCGGTCATGACGCGGCGGGAAGCGTTTACCCTGGTTGATGCCATCCACTTTGTATTCCGTAAACGACAAACTGTATCCCAGCCAACCGGTGACGGCGCCATATTCCTTGCGTAACAGGAATTCCACGCCTTTGCTGTCACCATCACCGCGATTGAATACGCCGTCTGTCTGCGTGTAGATGGGCTCGCCGCGCTCGTTGAATTCCTCCGGGGTGATGTCCACACCCACATTCTGGTTGAATGAATGGATGTTGCGATAGTCCTTGTAATAGCCTTCCACTTCAACCTGAAACTCGTTGGCAAAATCACGTGAGAATCCGAAGATGAGATGACGCGATGAAGACTCGCGCTGGAACTTGTTAGACGCCACCCAGATATTGGCGACAAAAGCGCGCGGCACGTGGTGCAAATACTGGTAGTAAACACCGGCTGCAGCCTTGAGGTTGATGGCGTCCGTCAAACGATACTTGGCCGAAAAGCGCGGCGCAAAATTTGTGAAACTGGTGTCAGCATCGAAGTAATTGAAGCGCAGGCCCGGCTCGATGTCCCAGCGCGGCGTCGGCCGCCAGTTGGCCAGCACATAGGCAGCGTAGTGCTTGTTACGCGTGTCAATGGAAATCAAGCCGCCGGGAAACTGCTGCTCGAATATCAGATGTAGATTCTTCTGTTCGAAGCCAAAGCCGGCGATCACTTTCTTTGAAATATGGTAGTCGAAGTTGCCTTTAAACGAGATATCGGAGACGAAATTTTTCTCCGTGAACTCGATGGTATCGCCGAAGTCAAAATCCGAATCAAAGCGGCTGCCGGCTATCCAGAAATTGGCGAACAGCCGCGGCGTGAAAATGTGTGTCCAGCGGATGCTGCCGGTTCTGTTGCCCCAGTCATACGTAAAGCCGGCCTGATCCTCGACATCTTCATTGAAGGTGATATCCAACTCATCCTCGCTGCCGTAACCGCTGATGGTGAGCTTATTGCGATCGTTGAGATCAAAGTAGGCTTTGATATTGCCATCATAAAAATAGTAGTCCGGCACATCATCGATGGCTTTGGCGATGGTCTTATCAAAATAAGTCCGGCGGAAAGAACCGGACAGCGAGCCGATTTTGCCAATCGGCATCTGCAGCGTCGCCTTGGCGCTCAGCATGCTGATGGAGCCGGAGCCTTCAAATTCCTCGCGGTTGCCATCGAGATTGGTCACATCCAGGATCGACGACAGCCGGCCGCCGTACCTGGCGCTAAATCCGCCTTTGGACAACTCCACCTGTTTGATCGCATCCATATTGAAAGTGGAAAACAAGCCGAAAGCGTGCTCCGGGTTGTAGACATCCGTGCCATCAAGCAAATTGAGATTCTGGTCTGGCGTGCCGCCGCGCACATACAGCGCCGACGAGAAGTCTGACACCGGCAGAATCCCGGGCAATGTCTGTAAAGATCGAAGCAGATCGGCCTCCGCTACCTGCGGAATGGCTTTGATCTGACGCGCCTTGAGCTGAAGCTTAGAAAGCGGCTTTTCAAACAGCTTCTCGGCCTCCGGGATGGTTTCGCCGGTCACCACCACTTTCTCGAGCTCGATGCTTGCAGTCTTCAGATTCACATTGATGGTTTTCTCATCCCCCACGCTCAAGAAAATATCACGTTTGACCGGCTCATACCCGATATAGTGAATCACCAGCGTGTAGGAACCAACCGGAATTTTTGGTATGACATAATAACCGCTGACATTCGTGCTGCTGCCAATCTGTGTGCCTTCAAGAAAAACGTTGGCCCCGATCAGGGCCTCGCCGTTGCTGGCATCATACACGAAACCGCTCACAGTCGCGGTTTCAGAAGATTGTGCTCTGAGCGAGCCCACCATGCAAATCACAGCGCCCATACACAGGGACGCGACCAATCTATTCAACTTGAACCTCCCGCGATGATACATGCAACTTTGCGACTCCTCCAGGTAGAACCTAACGTTTCATAATCAAATTTGTTTTGCAACAATTTCCTTAATACACTCGCCAGATCAAGAACCCCAGCATGATCTCATGCGGTCATGATTCACATCGACCAAAACATCCACCTCATGAGCAAGAAGCGGGCCAATGACAAGAATAGCTCTCAACCGGTTGAACTGGCCTTCATGGCGTCTTTTTCTGCGAAGCGTTTGATGCAAACAGCAACACCTGTGGCAACAAAACGACGAAATCATATCAACTACACAGCCAACTCTATTGACTCTTACATTGCGGATTCATATTTAATCCAACCGCCACATTCAAAGGAAATAGCATTATGAAGACATTGGGATGGATTTTGCTTATCTTGTTTGCACCGGTATTGGTAGAACCGGGCAACCTGTGGGCCCAGTCCGTTACACATGGGCCGGTTGTCGGCGCAGTCACCTCAAGCTCAGCCCGCTTCCTCTTGCGCACCGATACAACCGCACAGATCGCGTTTCAGCTTAGCCGCGACAGCTCGTTTGATGCGCCAGTGACCACAACAACCGATACGGCAACGGCAGCACGCGATTTCTTTGCCATGGTCTCCATCGACGGCCTCGAGGCCGGAGCGAACTACACTTACCGTGCCGTCATCGATGGCGCGCCGCAAACGCAGACCTATCAATTCAAAACTTTTCCGGCGGAAGGCGCAGCCGCCACATTCACATTTGCCTTTGGCGGCTGCCAGCAAAATCCGCGCGACCCGCAATCGAATATCGGTAGAGTTTTCCCGCTCATCGCCAGGGACAGGCCGAGATTCTTTCTGCAATTGGGTGACTGGACCTATCCCGACACTACAGATACAGCAGAAAATCCCGCAGATTTTTTTAATGTAGACTTCAGTCGCGTGCAGGATAGCTACCGCGCCAAATATGCACCTGATTATGCCATGGCTGAATTATTCGGACTGATGCCTATCGACTATGTCTACGACGATCACGACTACGCCAACAACAACACCGACATGACCGCGCCGGGGCGTGATAATTCTCTGCGCGGCTATGCCGAAATGTTCCCGCACTATCCTCTGGCCAATGCGGGCAACGGTCTCTGGCACAAATTCACTTTCGGCAATGCGGATTTCTTTGTTCTGGATACCCGAACGCAACGCACGCCCAATGCCTCTGCCTTTCAGCAGGATGCGACGGGCAGACTGGTCTACCAGCCGCCGCCAGAGCACCGCATCCTGCAAGGCGACGCGGCGATTAGCGGCGAGTTGCAAATGG
>CAZVSL010000259.1:0-775 GCA_964629935.1 uncultured Calditrichaceae bacterium
GCAAGGCGATGACCTTGCACAAGCGCGCACCATTCTTGCTTGCGCCAAACATTTTGTGGGCGACGGCGGCACCACCAACGGCATCGATCAGGGAAACACAGAGGTCGACGAACAGACCTTGCGCGCCATTCATTTGCCGGGCTACATCTCGGCGATCTCAGCCGGCGTGGGATCGATCATGGCATCTTTCAACAGTTGGAACGGCGAAAAAATCCACGGTAGCCGCTATCTGCTCACCACTGTGCTCAAGCAGGAGTTGGGTTTTGCCGGCTTTGTCGTATCAGATTGGGCAGGCATTGACCAGCTTGCCGGACCGTATGCCAGAGACATAGAGACCGCTATAAATGCCGGCATCGATATGGTGATGGTGCCGGACCGCTACCGGGACTTCATCAGCACCTTAAGCGATCTGGTGCAGCAGGGACGGGTTTCGCCGGCGCGCATCGACGACGCTGTGCGGCGTATTCTGCAGCTCAAATTCAAGCTGGGGCTTTTTGAGCGCCCCTTTACCAACCGCAGCCTGACCGCACGCATCGGCTCGCAGGAGCACCGCCAGATCGCACGTGCTTGTGTACGCGAATCCCTCGTTCTTCTCAAAAAGAAGGATGCGACCTTGCCGATCTCGAAGAATGTGCAGCGCATCCATGTAAGCGGCAAGAACGCGGATGATCTCGGCAACCAGTGCGGCGGCTGGACCATTAGCTGGCAGGGATCGAGCGGCAACATCACCACCGGAACCACCATCCTGCAGGCAATTCGCAAGGCAGCACCTTCG
>CAZVSL010000259.1:785-6618 GCA_964629935.1 uncultured Calditrichaceae bacterium
CCGATGGTTCGGGCGGGCAAGGCGCAGACGTGGGCATCGCTGTGATTGGCGAGAAACCGTATGCGGAGGGCCGCGGCGACCGCACGGACCTGAGCCTGGCGAAGGAAGATATCGCTGCGGTGCGCAATCTGAAGAACGCCGGCCTGAAAGTCATCACTGTCATCATATCCGGCAGACCACTGATCATCGAACCGATTTTGCATTTCTCCGATGCCATCGTTGCTGCCTGGTTGCCGGGGACGGAAGGGCAGGGGGTTGCTGATGTGTTGTTTGGAGACTACGCGCCGCGCGGGCGGCTTTCGCATTCCTGGCCGAAAACCATGGCGCAGATTCCCATCAATTTTGGCGATGCACAGTACGAGCCGCGCTACGAATATGACTTTGGCATCATATCCTTTGCCGATTCGCAGCCGGGTTCTCCGCCCGTTTTCATGTCCGCTGTTATCACTGCGGACGGCGCTGCGCTGGAAGTTTCATTCAACAAAGCGATGTCCGAGCCGCCATCGACGACTTCGGGCTTTGTTGTGGATGTCAATTTCGGCAGCTCCAACTCGATCACGGATGTCTCCCGCAAGCAAACCGACCCGACGGTCATCGTGCTGACGCTGAGAGAAGCCATCGCTGCCGGCGACGTGGTCACGCTTGCCTACGCAGCCGGTGAGATTGCTGCCGCAGATGGCGGCAAACTGGCATCGTTTGCGGCGCACCCTGTTTACAATGTTCTCAATGAGACCGGCGCAGTTCTAACCGTGCCCGGCAAGGTCGAAGCGGAAGCGTTCGCTGCCATGTCCGGTGTGCAAACGGAAGCAACCCTCGATGTCGGCGGCGGCCTCAATGTTGGCTGGATCGATGCCGGCGACTGGATGGACTATCGCGTGAACATTCTATCATCGGAGGTCTATAAGCTCAACTACCGCATCGCCAGCCAGTCGGTTGCTGGCCGGATCGAGCTACAAAAGGAGGGCGCAGCTATTGCTGTCACGAATTTGCCGGTCACCGGCGGCTGGCAGACCTGGCGTACGGTTGGCAGCTTCGTTTATCTTGACGGCGGCGTTCAGACTTTGCGGGTTTATGCCGGCGCCGGCGGCTTCAACCTGAACTGGCTGGAATTTAGCCCCCTGACATCGGTGCAGCCTCCGGAGGCCGTGGCTGAAGGGTTTGCGCTGTTTCAGAATTATCCCAATCCGTTTAACCCGCAAACCCGGATTCGCTTCGCTTTGCCTGCAGCCAGTTTTGTAACCCTGAAGATTTACAATATTCTGGGCCAGCAGATGGAAACGCTCGTGCAGGAGCGACTGCCGGCGGGAACACACAGCGTGACCTGGGATGCCGGTGATTTGCAAAGCGGTATGTACGTTTACAAACTGCGCGCCGGCGAGTTTACCGCCAAGAGAAAGCTCGTTTTGCAGAAGTAGGTTTGAGAAATGAACAGTGCAGGTGGGATGGTGGCAACTTACCTGAATAGATATGCTGATAATGTTAGAGAGCGTGTAGACCCACCCTGCTTTGGACGCTGAACGAGTCCAAAGCTGTCCCTCCGGTGGAGGGAATTTTTGTTGTGAAGGTGCTCAAAAAGTCGAGCATAAAGGTCTTGATTTGCCCCTTAACCAGGGAAACGAAAGGACAAAGAACATGAACCACATCCGTCTTACGTTGGCCGGCGTCATGCTTTTGCTTTTCACGGCGCCAATCGCATCTCAGCCGCTGAAGTCGCCTGAGGTTGAGAAGAAGGTAGCTGCGCTCATCGCAAAAATGACGCTCGAGGAAAAAGTCGGGCAGTTGATTCAGTACAGTTTTGACCAGACGCCAGAGGCCGAAGCGCTAATCCGGCAGGGTCGCGTCGGCTCTTTCTTGAACGTCCGCGGCGATGCAGAGCGCGTCAATGCCCTGCAAAAAATTGCGGTCGAGGAATCCCGCCTGGGCATTCCCCTGCTCATCGGTTTTGACGTGATTCACGGGCTGCGGACCATCTTTCCCATTCCGCTTGCTCAGGCTGCAACATGGCAGCCGGCGCTGGTTGAACAGGCAGCGCGCGTCGCAGCCAGAGAAGCGGCCGCTGTGGGCATTAAGTGGACGTTCGCGCCCATGGTGGATATTGCCCGCGATGCCCGCTGGGGACGGATTGCGGAGGGCGCTGGCGAGGATACGTATCTGGGTGAAGTCATGGCTGCAGCTCAGGTTCGGGGTTTCCAGGGCGAGGACCTGTCTCACCCGGAAGCTGTCCTGGCCTGCGCTAAGCACTTTGTGGCTTATGGCGCTGCTGAGGGCGGCCGCGACTACAACACCGCAGACATGTCCGAAAAGACATTGCGGGAGGTCTATCTGCCGCCGTTTAAAGCCGCGGTGGATGCGGGCGCCGGCACCCTCATGAGCGCCTTCAACGAGATCAGCGGCATGCCGGCCTCGGCGAACCACTTCACCCTGACCCGGATTTTGCGCCAGGAGTGGGGTTTCGATGGTTTTGTGGTAAGCGACTGGAACTCCATCGGCGAGCTCATGAACCACGGCATCGCTGCCACACCTGCTGAAGCCGGCCTGAAAGCCATCGCTGCCGGCGTCGACATGGATATGCAGGGCGATATCTATGCACCGCACCTGGCCAGCCTGATTCGCAACGGCCAGCTTTCAACCGACACCCTCGATGAGGCCGTCAGGCGCATCCTGCGCATCAAGTTTCGTTTGGGTTTGTTCGAGCGGCCATACACGGACACAGAGCTGGCGCAAAAGGTCATCATGAGCGACGAGCATGTCGAACTCGCCAGGGAGGTGGCGAGGCAAGCCATCGTGTTGCTGAAAAACGACGACAATCTACTGCCCCTTAAGAAAGATATCGGCGCGCTTGCGGTTATCGGGCCGCTTGCCGATAGCCGCTACCATGCTCTGGGGAGCTGGCATGCTGAGGGCGAGGCGCAAGATGTGGTCTCAGTGCTCACGGGTATCAAGGAAAGCATGTCATCGGCGACCAGGGTTCTTTACGACAGCGGCTGTACTATTGCGGGAGATTCGACGGAAAGTTTCGACAGGGCGCTGGATTATGCCAGGCAGGCCGATGTGGCGGTGTTGGTGCTCGGCGAAAGCGTTGCCATGAGCGGCGAAGGTGGGAGCCGGGCTATGCTTGGTCTGCCCGGCAGGCAGAAGGAGCTGCTGCAAGCCGTCTTCGCAACCAACACGCCCGTTGTTCTGGTTTTGATGAGCGGCCGGCCCTTAGCTGTCTCCTGGGCTGCCGACAATGTCCCGGCAATTTTGGCATCCTGGCAATTAGGCGTCCAGCATGGACCCGCCGTTGCGGATGTGTTGTTTGGCGAATATAATCCAAGCGGTAAACTTCCGGTCACTTTTCCCAGAACCACAGGTCAGGAGCCATTATATTACAATCACAAGAACACCGGCCGCCCGCCTCAGGAGGGCGATCGCAATACCTCGAAGTACTATGACATCGGCCACGCACCTGCCTATCCGTTTGGCTTCGGGCTGAGCTACACGCGATTTGAATATGCCAATCTCCGACTCTCGGGTGATAAAATGAACCGTATCGGATCTCTGACGGCATCCGTTGAAATCACCAATACCGGCGAGCGCGCAGGCGCCGAAGTGGTCCAGCTTTACGTCCGTGACCGGGCTGCCAGCATGACCTGCCCGGTGCGACAACTACGAGGCTTCCGCAAAGTCACGCTCCAGCCCGGAGAAACCAAAACCGTGACCTTCACTCTGGAAGCTGAGCGGCTTGGATTCTATGATCAGAACATGCAGTATATCGTGGAGCCGGGGCCGTTCGACTTGTGGATCGGCGGCAGTTCGGTGGGAGGCTTACAGACAACGTTCGAAGTTGTGGGAACATGAGGCCGAGAAAACGCTGAACTTGCGGTGTGCAATACTTGCGGCGTGCCATAATTTTGTATTGCACACCATCTGCAAACTAATCAGTCGAATAAGAACGAACCAGAGAGAAAACAATGCGATCACCGGTTCAGATGTCGGTTCTGATTTGTATCGCGTTAACCCTGTTGCCAGGGTGTGCGGAACAGAAGCCCGAATGGCAAATCGAGGGTTGGGACTTGATATGGCAGGATGAATTCGAAGGCGCGTCAGTAGACACCAGCAAATGGCAATTTCAATCCGGAGACGGCACGGAGGTTGGCCTGCCGCCCGGTTGGGGCAACAACGAGCTGCAATGGTATCGCAAAGACAATGCAGCCGTCGAAGATGGCCGCCTGATCATAACGGCCAGGCAGGAGACTCACCAGGGGCTGGATTATACCTCCGCCCGCTTGCGTACCATGGAAAAGGGCGACTGGAAATACGGGCGTTTCGAAATCCGGGCGAAATTGCCGGCTGGCCAGGGCTTGTGGCCGGCCATTTGGATGCTGCCGACCGACTGGATTTATGGCGGCTGGGCGGCCAGCGGGGAAATCGATATCATGGAAATGCGGGGCCACGAGCCCGCCAAAGTGTACGGCACCCTGCACTACGGCGGAGAATGGCCCGACAATGTGCACACCGGAACCTCTTATCTGTTGCCGAAAGGCGTCTTTTCTGCGGAGTTTCATGTTTTTCGCCTCGACTGGCAGGAGGGAGAAATCCGCTGGTATGTGGATGGTCAACATTATCAAACGCAGACGGAATGGTACAGTGAGGGGTACCCCTTCCCTGCGCCCTTTGATCAAACGTTTCACATGCTCCTGAATGTGGCCGTAGGCGGAAACTGGCCGGGTCCGCCGGACTCGACTACCACATTTCCTCAGACGATGGAAGTCGACTATGTGCGTGTTTACAAAAAGGCAATTAATCCATGATTATGGAGATGACGTATGACAAAAAACCGGTCAGCGTGCTTTGCAATTCTCCTGTGTCTTTTCGTGGCCTGCTCCGGGGACTCCGCCACAAATCCACCGCATAATGGCGAAAATGAAGAGGGCTGGCAACTGGTTTGGTCGGACGAGTTTGGCTATGAGGGCTTGCCGGATTCGAGCAACTGGAGCTACGATGTCGGTGGTCACGGCTGGGGTAACGCCGAGCTGCAATATTACACAGGCAGCCGGGTGGACAATGCCTGGGTAGATGACGGCCGACTTTTCATCCAGGCTAAAAAGGAGTCTTGGGACCAGAACCAGTATACCTCGGCAAGACTGGTCACGCGCAACAAGGGCGACTGGACGTACGGCCGTTTCGAGATCAGAGCCAGACTGCCATCCGGGCGCGGAACCTGGCCGGCCATATGGATGCTGCCCACAGACTGGAGCTACGGCAATGGCGGCTGGCCAGATAATGGCGAAATCGATATCATGGAGTACGTGGGCTACAATCCGGGGGTCGTGCATGCGTCCACGCACACGCATGCGCACAATTGGCCTAAAGGGAACCAAAAGACCGCCACGCTCAATGTCCCGGATGCAGAAGCCGTGTTTCACGTTTATGCCCTGGAGTGGCATGCCGACCTGATTGAGGTTTTTGTCGACAGCACGAAGTACTTCTCGTTCGAAAATCAAGGCGCCGGTTGGCAGGCCTGGCCCTTCGACAAGGACTTTCATCTGCTTCTGAACATTGCGGTCGGCGGCAACTGGGGTGGTGCGCAGGGTGTGGACGACAGCATTTTCCCGCAACGGATGGAAGTGGACTATGTGCGCGTGTATCGATGGGTTGAATAGGAAAGAAAGATCAATTATCATATTAATAAGTTGACACATTATCAATTTGATAATTATTCCTGCAAGTTGACATTTCTAGCTTCCCCGTAAGTTTATGTATTCAAATTGGTTATATTGATGACAGAAGCTCTGGCAAAGTTTTTGTAATAAGACAGGTGAGTGATTTTAGCGCTCAATTTCTGCAGGGA
>CAZVSL010000259.1:6628-7742 GCA_964629935.1 uncultured Calditrichaceae bacterium
CGCAATTCGTGTTGTTTTTCCAAACCGTTTCTTGAATGCACTTCTACTGCCGGATTTTTCGGCATCAGTTTATGGAGGCGAGACCTCTCATTTCTAATCAATCTGCCATGAGGAAGACATGAAGCATACAACGTGGTTTGTGCTAATGCTGTTCTTGTTCCTGAATTCGGCCACGAACGCATTTGCCGGAAATACGCCGGAACCCAATTCTCTCGATAAGGTGGTCTTCGACCTGTTGAGCCGGATGACGCTCGAGGAGAAAGTTGGGCAGATGACGCAAGTTGCCATCGATGTTGTTTCCGAAGAAAATCAACCCGTTGGCAGCTATCACAAATTGAATCCCGATAAGTTGCGCCGTGCCATTCTGGATCATCACGTCGGCTCGATTTTGAATGTGATGGGAGCGGCCTACTCACTCGAGAACTGGCACGAAATCATCACGCAAATTCAGGATGTCGCCGTGCAGGAGAGTCGTCTTGGCATCCCCATCCTTTACGGCATTGACGCCATTCACGGCGCCAACTATACCACGGGCGCCACGATCTTCCCGCAAAGTATCGGTATGGCCGCGACCTGGAATCCCGAGCTTGTTAAAAAGACCTCCGAGATCACAGCTTATGAAGTGCGCGCTTCGGGCATTCCGTGGAATTTCAACCCCGTGCTCGGCATGGGGCGGCAGCCGTTGTGGCCGCGTCTGTTCGAGACTTTTGGCGAGGATCCTTATCTTGCATCTGTCATGGGCGTCGCCTATGTTAAAGGGCAGGAAGGCGACGACAATAATATCGGACGGCAAGACAGAGTCGCCTCCTGCATGAAGCACTATATCGGCTACAGCTTCCCCTTCACCGGCAAGGACCGCACGCCAGCCTATATTCCCGACCGCATGCTCTGGGAGTGTTTTGTACCCAGCTTCAAAGCCGCTATCGATGCCGGTTCGCACACAATCATGATCAACTCATCGGAGATCAATGGCATTCCGGTGCACGCCAGCCACTTCTATTTGACCGAGCTGCTGCGTAACCAGCTTGGCTTCGATGGCTTTATCGTATCAGACTGGCAGGATGTGCTCAATCTGCACACGCGCGAAAAAGTGGCGGAATCTCACAAAGAGGCC
>CAZVSL010000259.1:7752-8496 GCA_964629935.1 uncultured Calditrichaceae bacterium
GGCCGAGCACGGCCGGGCCATCATCGCCCGCCTGAAGGTCATGGCGGGCATTGACATGAGCATGGTTCCCATGGATTTCAGCTTCTATGAAGATCTGCTGGCCCTGGTACAGGAAGGCAAAGTGCCCGAATCTCGCATCGATGATGCAGTCGGCAGAATCCTGAAAGTGAAGTTAAAACTGGGCTTGTTCGAAAACCCGTATCCGAACAAAGACCTGAAGGGCAAGTTTGCCAACGATGAGTTCAGAAGCGTTTGTCTTCAGGCAGCGCGTGAGTCCATTACGCTGCTGAAAAATGACGGCGGCATTTTGCCCATCGCCAAAGGCAAGCGCATCCTTGTGACCGGACCGACGGCCAATCGCCTGAGCGTCCTGAATGGCGGCTGGACCCTCACATGGCAAGGAAATGAAGAGCGACTTTACCCGAAAGATAAGTTGAATATTCTGCAGGCGCTGGAGCAGAAGTTTGGCGAAGACAATGTCACGTATGTCGAAGGCACAACCTCAGAGCAGGAAGTCGATATCGCGGCTGCAGTTACGGCAGCCAGGAGCGCAGAGCTCGCGATTGTTTGCCTCGGTGAAGAAGCGTATTGCGAGACCCCTGGCAACATCACTGACCTGACTTTACCGGAAGCCCAGTTGCGACTGGCAGAGGAAATTCAGGCAACCGGTACGCCGGTGGTACTGGTGCTGGCCGAGGGGCGGCCGCGCATCATCCGGCGCATCGCTGACGGCGCCAGTGCTAT
>CAZVSL010000260.1:0-6685 GCA_964629935.1 uncultured Calditrichaceae bacterium
CCGCCGATCTCAACGAAGTAACCGGTACGCCGCCGTTCGACCCGTTCGACGAGTTCTTCATCGGCTGGATCGTCGACTACACCGATGAGGTTGCGGAATCGAACGAGGGCGACAATCGCTTCCGTAGCGACGGCGCCATTCAATGTCCGGCGCCGGATGGCCCGAACCTTACCTTTGATTTCAACCGTACCGAATGGGAATTCGATGCCCAGAGCCGCATTCTCAAACTCAAGGCGCGCGTAATCAACAACGGCGATCTGCCGGCGCCGCCTTCCAAACTGGGCTACTTTCTCTCCGAGAATCCTACCATCAGCGCTACCGATTGTCCAATAGGCGACGATGGCGTCGCCCTGCTGCCGCCGGGCGGCCATGACGATGAAACCTTTTCACGCGTGCTTTGCAACGCGAGCTGCGGCGAAGGCATGTGGTACATCGGCTGGATTTGTGATCTGAACAACGAGGTAGAAGAGTCCGACGAGGATGACAACACCGCCGTAAGCTCATCAGGCGGAGATACGCAGGGTGAACCCACAACCATCGCATTCGACTGCACGGATCCAAATCTTACACTTGTGACTGACAGGACCGACTGGAGTTTCGATGCCAAAGACTGCTTCCTGCGCATCGAAAGCCGCGTTATCAACAACGGCAACGAGCGCGCCGGCGTGTCGCACCTGGGTTACTATCTGTCAAACGATGCGCAGATAACCACGTCTGACTCGCGTATCGGCGATGATCGGGTTGACGAGCTGGACCCGGGCGAATTCAACGATGAAGGCTTTTCCGCCAATCTCGACGAGATCGAAGGTGACCCGGAGTTTGACCCTAACGATGTTTTCTTTCTCGGTTGGATTGTCGATTTCCGCGACCAGGTATTCGAATCCAACGAGGATGACAATCGTTTCCATAGCGAAAACACCCTGACCTGCGGTTTGCCCAACCTCGTTATCGACGCAGACGACAGCGAAGCTACGTTTGAAGAGCAAACCTGCATGCTGCGTATCGATACGCGCGTCCGCAATGTCGGCAATGCTACCGCCGGGGAATCGCGTCTGGGCTACTATCTGTCGGAAAACACCAATATAACCACCAGCGATTCCCGCATCGGTGACGACCGGGTGCGGGTTCTGGCGCCGGGCGAAGCTGACGGCGAAAACATCGATGTCGATCTCAGCGAAGTCGCTGGCACGCCGCCGTTCGATGCCGGCAAGACCCAGTTCATCGGCCTGATCTGTGATTATCTGGATGAGGTTGTCGAGCTGGATGACGGTGACAACACAGCATTTTTTGAGCCGGCTATCGAGGTCGACTGCCCGGTCGATATCGCTTCCATCCGGCCCGTCGCGCCGCTCACGGTGCGCTGCGGCGATATGTTCTTCCTGGCGATTCTGGTCGGAAGCCCCAATCCGGTCTCAGACCTGTTCGGCCTCAGTTTTGATGTAACTTTTCCGACCGGGCATCTGGATTACCTCAGCGCGCAGGTCACGGATCCGGATAACAACCGGCCCAATCTGTTGGGTGAAGACCTGCTCTTCCTCGATACGGCTGATGAGGCAAACGGCAGAGTCAGCATTGGCGTCAGTCGCAAGGGCGGCGAGGGCGTGAGTGGCAGCGGCCCCGTGGCCTGGCTCAAATTTATGGTAGCTGAAGAAACGCCCGAGGCGTTCGATGCCATCTGGTCTCTCGCCGATATCACGGCCAACGATGCGGATGGCAGACCGATCATCCTTGAGCCGCGCGCTGACAGCACCGAGGTAACCTGCGAGGACTTGTGCGTAGTCTGGCCGGGTGACACCAACAACGACGGCATTGTCTCCGCTGCCGATGTTCTGCCTGTCGGTGTACATTTTGACCGTACCGGCCCGAGTCGGCCCAACGCCTCATCCGTCTGGACCGGCCAGCAGGTAGCATGCTGGACGCCGGAGAGCGCAACTTACGCTGACGCCAACGGCAACGGCGAGGTCGGCTCTGAGGATGTGCTGCCGGTGGGTATCAATTTCGGTAAAACCCATGAGCAACCGCTGGCAAAAGCCCTGCCCGCCGAAATGGCGTCTCGCGCTGGCAGCAACGGCGCAGAACAAACGGCGCTTCAGTCATCAGAAACGGTTGTGAAACCGGTGCTCTCTGCCATAGCCGGCGATACCATCGTAGTCGATGTCCGTGTAGCGGACGCAGCCGGTCTGTTCGGGATCGCCTTTGACCTGGTTTACCAGACAGACAGCGAGGCAGTCAAAGCATTGGACGCTAAAGCCGATCCATTTTTCGGCTCCGACTTGTTGTTCCTGCCGCAAATCATGCTCGAGCAACAGACAGTTAGCATTGGTATGGCCCGCAAGGCGCCGCAACCCGGCGTGAATGGCGACGGCGCCCTGGTGCGCGTTGTATTCAGCGGCTTCGAGACTGCTCCGGTTGGCACGCAGGTGACGTTCGAGCTGCGTGAGGTGCAGGCTGTCGACTCTGAGGGCGCAGAGCTTGCCGTCACAGTTGAAGGCAGCGATCCGGTGGTGACCTCAGTGGATGAGAGGCGCACTGAGACAACCGCTGTGCCTGAGACGTTTGGCCTGGCTCAGAACTATCCGAATCCGTTCAACCCGGAAACCACCATCGAATACCGTGTACCGGAGGTCGGCAGGGTGGTGCTCAAAGTCTATGACCTGCTCGGCAACGAAGTGCGGACGCTGGTAGACGAAGTGCGCCAGGCAGGCGTACATCGCATCAACTGGAACGGACGCGACAATGCCGGCAGAACGCTGGCGACCGGCGTCTATATTTACAAGCTGCATGCCGGTTCGTTCACTGCTGTGCGCAAGATGGTATATATGAAGTAGAGGTCGTGCCTGCGGCCAGTATCTACACTGTCAGCAGGAAAGTGGTTTGTAAGGCTAAGCGCTTCGCTTTATCCATCCGATGGCTCCAGGCCATCGGATGGGTAAAAATTATGAGAATCCCACAGCCAAAATTCCCAACAGTGAGAAATTTCAAGCTTAATCCGCCGAAGTTCTCTCTCTCTGTCTGTATGCGCTTATTAAACAGCAGCTTAAAAGCGGACCAAAAGCAGATTAAGCAACCTGGCACAGTTTTCGCCAACTCATGACTTGCAAATAAAAGTCGTGCTGTTATGCAGCAATAGTGTGGGGATGCCTGCCTGCAATTCTTCCGATAATGATTCTGTCTCCTGCACGACGATTCTGAGCTGGCTGCGGAGTTGGTTTGTTCCTTTTTGAGATTTTTCGCTTACAGTGGTAACGGATGGGGGTTCGCTGGGTGTTATTTGTAGTTCTGATAGGGAGTAGCTAAACTAAGACTATTAAATAAACTTGATGACCTCGAAAGGAGGTGAAAAAATGAAAACAGCCATCTATTCTGGTTTTCTAATCATTTTCATCATGTATGGGGTTTGCTATGGTCAGCTTCCCAAGGCTTCTGAGTTTTTGCCTTTGCAGATTGGCAACGTTTGGCAACACCAACATAAGCTCGGTGCCGGTCCAGTCATTCAAACAGAGGTTGTTTCGGATACCTTGCTTGGCGACACGCTCGTTGTATATAAAGCATTAGTTCAAGCTTTTCAAAACCCGCCGGACGACCCAACTCCTGCCTATTTCTATTATAATCATGATTCAACTTTTGTGTATCGCGAATATGAGACCTTTCCAGATCCGCCGTACAACCGTTCTAGCCTTCCACTACTTGACACCAGCGGTGGTTTTGGTGGAACCTGGGAGGTGTTTTTGGGCGATTTCAGGGCTACTGCATCCATTACTGATACCGGTACCGTTTCTTTCTTTGGAGAGAGACGAAAGTGGCTCGAGGTTAACCTCATTGAAGAGAGAGGGGACTCTATCGTGGTGCTTCCTGGAGACAACATTAGCTTTATTGAAGGCATAGGCATATCGATGAAAGTGAATGACACGCTCACCTATGCCAAAATAGACGGTAAAGAGTACGGCGACCGAGCAACCAGCGTTCAAGAAGTACCGCAATCCAACCCCTTGCCAGTTGACTTCAAATTAAGCGTTTTCCCAAATCCGGCCAGCACACGGGTGTCATTCATGGTCGAGAACGTCCCTGAGGGCATCACTGAAGTTACCATTTATAATATACTGGGCCGTAAAGTCCGAAGCCTCGATCTTGCCGGCACCTACGGTACAACCAGGCAAACAAGTTGGGACGGACGAGATAGTGGCAACCAAACAGTGGCAGGTGGCATATATTTCGTGGCAGTAAAAAGAGAGCATCGATTTAAGACACATAAATTCACATTCTTACCATAAGGAGGTTACCTCGCTGATGAGGTCACAGTCGCAACTGCACCATCGGGGCGTCGGCCAGAGCGTCGCACGGCATTCTGCTGGCCAGCGACGTTGCGTGATATGCGGCGCATGTGAGTTTACCAGACTCGCATAAAAATGCGAAAATAGCAACTTTTTTGCTTGACATTCTGTGTTTTGTTTTGGCTTTAATTCAGTTATAGTTGGTTGTCACTTCAGATGCATCTTGCGGTAAGTCTCCTGCGGATTTCAATCTAACTTGTTGGCTTCAGTTTGGTGATGGCATGACGCATTTCTCGAAAAATTGTCAACTCGAGATGGGGGTTGTGGGGCTGCAATTCGTATATCTAATAGAGGTTGTTTTGACGGATTGCAAATTGGAGGGTTATTATGGTACACAATATCATATCGCTCTTGTTCGCTGTTGGATTACTTGCCCCGGCAGGCCTGGCCCAGACCTGGGAGTGGGTGAATCCGCTACCGCAGGGGAATACACTGCATGACATTCACATATTCGATGTGCAGACTGCGATTGCTATTGGCGAGGCAGGCACGATTCTGAGAACTGATGATGGTGGAAGTACTTGGGACATCGACCATTTCGTTGGAGGTCCTGGCAAAACATTCTTTAGCTCGTTTACTTTTGTTAACCACCACACAGGTACACTCGTTGGCTACGACGGCACGATTATGCGGACAAGTGACACTGGCCGTACCTGGTCTCACCAAGACAGCCCTGTTGCTGCCAATCTGAACGATGTGAGCTTTGTCAATGTCGATACAGGCTATGTAGTTGGAGACAGCGGAACAATAGTGAAAACAACCAATGGCGGCAACGACTGGAGCGTTGTTCCGTCCGACATCGAGCATCACTTGCTTGGGGTCTTTTTTGTAACGGCAGATACGGGGTGGGCAAGTACCGATTTCGGTGAAATTATTCGCACCTATGATGGCGGCCAAACCTGGAGCGTACATCAAACTGAAGTCTTTGTGCCCATCTACTCAATGTATTTTCTAAACAGCAAGATTGGCTTTGGTGTGAGCGGACCACGAATCCTGAGCACAGCCGATGGTGGAGATACGTGGTGTGTCGATATGGTTGGCCGCAATGAATTATTGTTTCGCATTCGGTTTGTCGACCAGATGCACGGATTTGCTGTCGGTGAGCCAGGTGCAGTCTTTTCCAGTGATGACGGTGGCCACAGCTGGCGCAAACGAGAGCTTGGATACGATGAGCCATTATATGGTGTTTCGTTTTCATCCTCGGACACAGGCATGGTGGTGGGAAAAGCGGGCAGAATTATCCGGACTATGGATGGAGGTGAAACCTGGGTGAGTCTCTCCAGTGAGGTGACCGACGACTTGCATGGCATTTATTTCGCCGATTCAAGAACCGGGGTGGCGGTCGGCAATGATGGCATTATTTTGCGGACAACCGACGGCGGTCTGACATGGGTAGCTCAGGAAAGACAAACGATGTGGGACTTCCGGAGTGTCTTCTTTGCGGATTCCACAACTGGCACGGCAGTTGGTGGCAGAGGTACGATCGCCTTCACAGAAAATGCAGGAAGAAATTGGGTTATCCGCACCGTTGGGATTCAAGAATCATTCAAGGATGTCTTTCTTATCAATAATAGAGCAGGAGTCGCTGTTGGCACTGGTGGCAATATATTTCGTACAGTGGATGGGGCAGACAGTTGGACTAAAATCGATGTAGGTCTGGATGACCATTTTGAAAGCGTTTATTTCATAGACCGGAACACTGGTATTATTCCGGCAAGCAGAGTTCTTCGAACAGTGGATGGAGGTGAAACCTGGGAATTCATAACAGAGCATGGAATTGCAAATAACGATCTTTCTTTTATTACAGTAACACAGGGCTTCAGCGTTGGGTACGACGGCGAGTATTTTGAAACCAAAGATGGAGGCTTCTCTTGGGAAGAGCGTCATATAAGTACTTCCCTTACTTTGGAGGCAATCCACTTCTTTGAATCTCAAATAGGTACTGTGGTCGGCCAGGCGGGTTACATTTCTCGCTCCGAAGATGCTGGACAAAGTTGGTTGCAAGAGTCGTGCAACTGTACAAAAAATTGGTTATTGAGCGTTTTTGTGATGGATACCATTAACACGATCGCAGTCGGCCAGCATGGTACGATTCTAAAACGGAAGTCAGATGGTATCGTTTCAGTTGACTCAGCTATCTCTCTTCTTCCCAACAATCCAACCAAACTGTTACTCGATCAGAATTACCCAAATCCATTTAATCCTGCAACAACCATTGTCTATCATTTGAGTCAGGCCGATTTGGTACGTTTGACAGTCTTTGACTTACGCGGCAGGACGATTAGGAGACTGGTTGATAGAAGCCAGACCGCTGGTACTCATCGCGTACAGTGGGATGGTCGTGACGAGGCAGG
>CAZVSL010000260.1:6695-8494 GCA_964629935.1 uncultured Calditrichaceae bacterium
GGCAGGCAGGCGGGTTGCAAGTGGTGTTTATTTCTACCGCATTACGAATAGTCAGCACAGCATCACTAAGAAAATGCTGTTAATCCACTAAGAATTGACAAACTTATCAAAAGGAGGTGCAGAATGAGAAACGAGTTATGCACGAGGATAGGCAATGTCCTTGTCGTCATGTTGATCATCTTGTTGAATTCCGCGCTTCTGGCTCAAGAGCCTGGTTCGTCACATCCTATGCTTAGAGAGCTAGACGGCAGGTTAGAGACAAGACTGATCACATTGAATTTTAGCGAGAAAGTGTTCGATCTCGAACGTGGCAGGCAAAATGTCAACATCGAGGACATGGAGTCAGGATTTGAACTGGTCAAAGAGCTATTTCAGGAACTAAAACAGCGCTTTGGTGGAATCAAAATCATGAAACAGATTCCTGAGGCCGTGTGGGGTGAGGTTTTCCGAACAAAACACACCACCGGCGAAGTCGTTCAGATTCATGAATGGTCACAACTATTCACCGTTATTTTCGGGCGTTTTGCGCCAATGGACTCGCTATTGAACGAAATCATGGCCTTGCCGGTTGTTGAATATGCCCACGGCCCAATCATAGCCGTCCCGGCAATCGATCCAAACGACCCAAAGCTCGGGCAACAGTGGAATCTTGAAAAGGTGAATTCATCGAAGGCCTGGAATTTCACCAGGGGTCGGGACGATATCCTTGTCGGTATCATCGAAGCCGGCAATGCAGGCATTGGGGAGACAGGTTTGCCCTTCAAAAATCACGATGACTTCTGGACTGGAGCCGGACAAGGTGGCGATCACAAACTTTCTGGAGGCGGCGTGACAACAAGCCCGACTGAACATGCAACCCAGGTGGCTGGTGTCATCTGTGCCGCAACAGACGATGGGGACGGCATTGCCAGTTTGGGATGGAATCTCTTCTCAAAGCCTTACAGGTTTTTCGAAGAAGAGACAGGGACAAACTCTCTGGTCAATGCTATCGACCAGGCGATTCAGGATGGCTGTCGAGTTATCAATATGAGCTTTGTACTCTTCGAAAATGCCACGACTCAGTGTGGTTCTTGCGCGCTTCGGACTGGAGCAGATGATGAAACGTATCAATCGGTCACGGACATGATCAAAGATGCTCTTGAACAGGAGATCGTGATCGTTGCTTCTGCTGGCAACTCGTTTCTATGGTCTGTTGCTAACTCAGAACAATGTGATCCACAAACTTGTCCGGATCCAACTACTTTTCCATTCGACGCATACCCCGCTGCTCACAGCTTTGCCCCGAGTAATGACGAAGTCATCGCTGTGTCTGCTACAGATAGCAATGATGTGTTTCCCTCTGGCTACAACGTTGGCACTTTTATCGATGTGGCTGCACCTGGCATCGATATCCTCACCACAGGAATAGGAACCACGGACTACGATATCGCTGACGGCACCTCTTTTTCATCGCCCCTGGTGGCTGCACTTGCAGGACTAATTCTCTCATTGAATGACCAACTTACAGCAAACGACGTGAAAACAATCATCGAGAATACTGCCGATGACATAGGTGAAACCGCAGGGGAAGTCGGCGCTGGCCGCATCAACGCCTACGCCGCCCTCAAACACACCCTGGAGAACTACGGCGGCGCCCTCTCCGGCGAAGTCACACTCACCGAAGACCTGACCATCTCCTCCGGCAACACGCTCACTATCGCTCCCGGCGCCACCGTCAAGCTGGACTTAGGTGTAGATATGATTGTCAACGGCGCGCTAGACGTGCAGGGTACGGCTTCTGAGATGGTCACCTTCACCCG
>CAZVSL010000261.1:0-8483 GCA_964629935.1 uncultured Calditrichaceae bacterium
ATGGGTGGACGCGCACGGCGAGGGCATCGCTTGCGTCGATGACGCCGCCCGCGCTGCCGTCGTGTATTTGCGCCATTTCGAGATTACAGGTGAGGTCACAAGTCTTAAACGCGCGCGCAATCTGCTGGAATTCTGCCGCTTCATGCAAGCCGGGGACGGCCAGTTCTACAATTTCATCTTTGCGGACCATGCGATCTATCGTGACGGCGAGACCAGTTTCAAGAGCCTGGGCTGGTGGGCCGCGCGCGGCATCTGGGCATTCGGAGAGGGGTATCGCGTCTTTCAACAACAGGATGCGGAGTATGCAAATCTGCTCGAACACCACCTGCGCAAGACATTCGCACACATCGACACGCTGCTGGCGCACTATCCTGAGGTGAGGCAATGGCGCGGGTTTGCTATGCCGCAGTGGCTGCTGTACAATTCGGCCGCGGACGCCACCTCGGAGCTTATGTTTGGCCTGGCTGCCTACGCCCGGGCATCGGCTGATAGTACCGCCCGGCACTATCTACGCAGGTTTGGCGACGGCTTGATAGAGATGCAAATGCGCAGCCGCGAAGACAGTCTGAAGGGCTTGCACCTCTCCTGGCGTAACATCTGGCACGCCTGGGCAAACGGCCAGACGCAGGCGCTGGTGCAAGCGGGAAAGCTACTGGGCCACGAGCCATTCATTTCAGCCGCAGAGCTGGAGGCCACCCATTTCTATCCCTATTGGCTGGCGCAGAACTTCCCGCGTGAGATCGTGTTTGCACCGGACGGAGAAATTGCAGAGATTAAGCAATTTGACCAGATTGCCTACGGACTCAGGCCTGTCGTCGTCGGGCTGCTCAATTTGTATGATGTCACCGGCGACACAACTTATGCGAGATTAGCCGCCGAAGGGGCAAGCTGGTTTTTCGGCAATAATCCGGCACAAATACAGATGTATGACCCATACACCGGGCGTTGCTTCGATGGCATCCTGTCGGCAAGCGAAATCAACCGCAATGCAGGAGCAGAATCGACCATCGAGGCGTTATATGCTTTGCTCGAAGTGGCAGCTAATCCGATAGCGAAACAAAAGCTGACGCAGTATATCAAGCAATTTCGAGAATAGACGCCAATTCAAGAAGTTTTTGGCCAGTTAGAATAAGCGAGTTTTCGATCAAACACGACTGACTTTAACACGACAACAAGCTATCGCACAGAGAGCATTCCTGCAAGTGTGCCTGAGGTTAGGTTAGTTAGTGTCTGACTAATTCATGAAACTTTGCAGAGTAACCTAATGACGCCATAAATCGAGGAGGAAGTCACGATGTCGCAAAGGGAGGCCCCGACGGAGCTATTTCACCGCCATGAAAACAACCCCATCCTGACTGTCAAAGACTGGCCCTATCCGGCCAATTCCGTATTCAACGCTGGCGCCATACGCTTCAACAGCAAGACGCTGCTGCTGGCGCGTGTGGAAGACTTGCGCGGCATGTCTCACCTTACCGTTGCCACCAGTAACGACGGTTTCACGGAATGGCAGATCGACAGCCAGCCGACGCTCACCAGCGAACTGAATTCCAGCACTGAAACATGGGGTTTGGAAGATCCGCGCATTGTCTATCTTGAGCGGGAAGGTTTGTACGCCGTGTGCTACACCGGCTATTCGCAAGGCGGCCCGCTTGTTTGCCTGGTCACCACGAAAGATTTCAAGCGCTTCGAACGCCACGGCGCCATCTTGCCGCCGGACAACAAGGATGCCTCAATCTTCCCGCGCAAGATCGGGGAGCACTACATGCTCATTCACCGGCCGGCTGTGCATGGGCAGCCGGCGCACATGTGGCTGGCAAAATCGCCGGACTTGCTGCACTGGGGCCAACACCAACTGTTGATGCAGGCACGCCACGGCTGGTGGGATTCAGCCAAAATTGGACTCGGACCGCAGCCGATCGAAACGGCCGAAGGCTGGCTGATTATTTATCATGGGGTACGTGTTACTGCCTCCGGCTCAATTTATCGTATCGGTCTGGCCCTACTGGATCTGGATGAACCGTCTCGGGTCATTAGCCGCAGCAAGCAGTGGGTGTTCGGGCCGTCAGCAGAGTATGAGAGAATAGGCGATGTGCGGGATGCCAATTTCCCGTGTGGCGCTGTCGTCGATGAGTCTGGCGATGAGCTGAGACTTTACTATGGCGCAGCAGACACCTCCATGGCGGTTGCAACTGCCAAAGTCAGCGAGTTGCTGGATTTTCTAAAACATGAAGAAAACGGATAAAACTCACTGGTATCAAAATGCTGAACGTCACTCGCACCGATACCATCATCAAGCCTGACGCGACGCGGGTGTTGCTGCGGCCTTTCAATCTCGGCAATCCTGAGCGCGTGCGCAAAGTCTTCGAGCGGGTCATCGCTTTGACTGATGACATGGCCAGAAAACAGCTCGAGGCGACCTTGCACGGTTTTAAAACACGCCACCATTCTCTGGAACAACGTTTCCGGGAACGGTTCAACCAGATCAGTCAGGACGTAGAAATCACGCCTGAAAGGCTTTCGGGTTTGGATGCAACGCGTCAGCTTCTGCTCGGCGCCTACTTTAGTCTGGAGTACGCCGTCGAATCTGCCGCGCTCTTCAATCCATCCATGGTTTGGCATCCCGACCAAACCGGTGTGCCGGCCGGCAGCAAACGCTTTGTGGTCTCGTTGCGCGCCACCGGCGAAGGCCACATTTCCTCTATTGTGTTCAGAAGCGGCGTGGTCGACCAGTACAGCAATGTTGCCATGGATGCAACCAGCCGATTCGCCAGCAGCCCAACGGTCGCGACTGCGTCTGACGACGAATCGAGTACAACTGTTTTGTTCAGGGCAGACAGCCAACTTTCAGAACGGGTTATTTTTCCTGCCCTGCCCGAAGAAAGCAACGGCATCGAAGACGCCCGTTTTGTGCAACTTGAAAACGACAGCTACTACGCGACCTACACAGCCTACGACGGCCATCGCATTCGATTGCGACTGCTGCAAACGGAGGACTTCATTAGCTTTCATATTTACAATTTACACGGCCGGGAAGTGCAGAACAAAGGCATGGCGCTGTTTCCGCGCAAGATCGATGGCCGGTTCGCCATGCTCTCCAGACAAGACAATGAGAACCTCTTCATCATGTTCTCAGACGACCTGAAGCGTTGGGACGAAAAACGGTTGCAGCTCGAGCCCGCTCTGCCCTGGGAATTTATCCAACTCGGCAATTGCGGTTCTCCTATTGAGACGGACGCCGGCTGGCTTGTACTCACGCACGGCGTTGGTCCGGTACGCAAATATACCATGGGCGCGATCCTGCTGGACCCGGATGAGCCAACGCGCGTCATTGGTCGCCTGCAGGAGCCTTTGCTCATCGCCAACGAAACGGAACGTGAAGGCTACGTACCCAACGTTGTCTATAGTTGCGGCAGCCAAATCCACAACGGCAGACTCATCATTCCATACGCCATGTCAGACTATGCCAGCAGCTTTGCAACAGTTGACCTGGCTGAGCTTCTTGGACAACTGAGATAGTGACTTCAAAATTCAAATAATTGATTTACCACCAAGACACAAAGAAGGCGCCAAGATCACAAAGTGTTTGAAATGCAAAGTCACGGCAAGGCAAATGCTCATCAAAGCCCGGCCTTTCTTTGTGTTCTTTGTGGCCCTTTGTGCCTTCGTGGTTAATAATGTGCCTTCGTGGTAATAAAGTAGATCACCGAGTATGAATCTAAAACCAACGATACTTTCCCTTGCATTCATCATTCCCTTCATGTCAGCGGCAATGGCGCAGCAGATAAATATCCCGCGCATCGAGCAGATGCCGAATCGGCCCTCGCCTTATAAAATGCGGAACTGGCAGCGGGTAGCGGCAGGCTATGACTCGCTGATCTTCGACCTGCATCGGACAGGCCAATATCTGCCGCTGGTCTGGAAGTATGCGAACACCGTCAACTACCCGCAGCACGAGAGCTTCGGGCTGGAGACCGTGGTTGGCACGCCGCGCCAGAACTTCTCCGAAGCCATCAATGTGCTGCCGGCTGTGGTTGGCGCAACTCTGGCCGGAATCGACAAGAGCGATCAGAATGGCGAAGACTGGGTTTTGATGTGCGAGGAGTACTTCAATCGCCGGCCAGAAGAGAACGTCTACCTGAATCAACCCGTGGCAGAAAGCGGCGACGACTGGTGGTATGAAACCATGCCCAATGTCTTCTTCTATCAACTTTACGATCTCTATCCTAATACCGGCGATTTCGAATATCAGTTTGTGACGGTCGCAAACCAGTGGCTGCGGGCGGTTCAGGCCATGGGCGGCAGCGCCAAGCCCTGGCATGTGCCGAACATGAATTATCGCGCCTGGTCGCTGTCGACCATGACGGGCAGACAAACCGGTGTGAAAGAACCGGAGGCTGCCGGCGCCATAGCATGGCTGCTATACCATGCGTATGCCGAGACTGGTGATGAGCGCTACCGCCTGGGTGCAGAATGGGCCATGGAGTTTCTGAACGGGTTGCGGACGAATCCATCCTATGAGCTGCAATTGCCTTATGGCGTCTATACTGCGGCCCGCATGAATGCTGAGCTGGGCACGAGCTATGACATCGAGAAAATGGTGAACTGGTGCTTCGAGGTTGGACCGTTGCGCAGTTGGGGCGCAATTCTCGGCACGTGGGGCGGCCACGATGTGCACGGTTTGATCGGCGAAGTCTCAACCAACGACTATGCTTTCCTGATGAATGGCTTCGAGCAGGCGGGGGCGTTGGCGCCCATGGCGCGCTATGACGACCGTTTCACGCGCGCCATCGGCAAGTGGGTGTTGAACCTGGCCAATGCCGCGCGGCTATTCTACGCCAAATATCTGCCGGCGCAAAATCAGGACAGCGAAGCGTGGTCATTTCAATATGATCCCCGGTCTTATATCGGCTATGAAGCCTTGCGCAAACAACAGTTGGGACAAAGCCCGTTCGCCACCGGTGACGCAGTTTCAGGCGGCTGGGGCTATACCAATCTGGCGCTATATGGCTCATCTCATGTCGGTATTCTCGGCGGCATCCTCGATACCACAGACGTGCCGATGATCCTGCGGCTGGATATGCTGAAAACAGACTACTTCCGCGACGAGGCGTATCCGACTTATCTCTATTTTAATCCCTATCCGGAAGCAAAAACCGTGCGTGTTGAAGTCGGACCCGGCATGCATGATATCTATGATGCAGCATCCAACGCGTTTGTAGCGACCGGTGTCAGCGATGCTGCCCTTGTTGCGATTCCGCCTGACGCCGCCATGCAACTGGTGCTGACGCCTGCCGGCGGGGTAGTGACCTACGAACTTGACAGAATGAAGATCAATGGCGTTGTGGTCGATTACCATTCCGGTCGAAATGTCAGCAATTATCCGCCCCGCATCAAGAGCCTGGCAGCGGAGCAGCAGATAGCATTTCTGAGCCAGTCTATCGCAATCTACGCCACCGCTGACGACCGTGATAACAACGACGTATCATACGCCTGGCATGCATCCGGCGGCAGCATCACCGGCAGCGGCAGTCATGTCACCTGGACCGCACCAGAGCAAGCCGACGAGTATCAGATTTCCCTCCGCATTACTGACAGCCGGGGCGGCAGCGACAGCACATCGCTCACTATCTCAGTCATCGATAACTATCCTCCGCAGATAATCGCTTTAACTGCAAGTCCGGCCAGCATTGATGTTGGCGAGCTCGCCACGCTGACCTGTCAGGCCATTGATGCGGACGGCGGCGACCTGACTTACACATGGGATGCGAACGCAGGCTCGTTTTCCGGCTCCGATTCCACTGTCATCTGGAATGCACCCGACCAGCTTGGTTACTACCTTATCGCCTGTACCGTGACTGACGATCGTGGTGCAACAACAATGGACGCCATCGGTGTGACTGTTGGCAGGCTGGTAGCATTTTATCCTTTTGCCGGAACCGCCGGGGATGCCAGCGGCTTCAGCAATGATGGTATGATAACCGGCGCTGCACCGGCGCCGGATCGTTTCGGCAACCCCGGCCACGCCTTTACCTTTGATGGTGCAGACGATGTGATCCGCATCCCATCTCACCCAACATTGAATTTTCAGGAAGCTATCAGCATCAATTTCTGGATGACCGTAACAGAATTCCTGCCGCGCGAGGCGTTTCCGATTTCGCACGGCAGTTGGCAGAATCGCTGGAAAGTGTCGCTCATTCCCGGTCGTCGCTTGCGCTGGACGGTTAAGACCGATGCTGGAGTTGTCGATCTGGATTCGGCAACCGAGATCCAAGCTGATTCTCTGTACAACGTGACCGTTACCTATGGTGACGGCAGGCTTCAGCTTTACCTGAACGGCGTGCAAAGTAGTCAGAAGGAATGGTCTGGCGCACTTCTGGAAACAGGTCTCGATCTGACCATCGGACAGATGGTACCCGGCGATAATCAATACTATTTCAAAGGCATACTGGACGAGGTCCGCATATACAATGTCGTGCTCCCGCAAGACGAGATCAGGTCTCTCTATGATATCTCAACAGCCGTGCAGCCACGGCATGACTTTCTTCCGATTCCTGACGAAACCCGCCTGTTACCAAACTATCCGAATCCATTTAATCCGCGCACAACTATTATCTTTCAATTGCGGCAACGCGGCGAGGTTAAGCTGGATATATTCAACTTGCTCGGACAGAAGATAACCACATTGCTCAACCAACAGATGGAACCCGGCGTGCATCGCCTCGACTGGAACGCCCGTGGTTTTCCGGCGGGCGTTTATTTTATTCTATTGAAAACGGAGAGCAAAGTCCACCGACAGAAAATGCTCTATCTGCCATGAAAGTTCATTCGATGGCGCCACACATAATACTTATCTCTTTACTTTTCTGCCTCGCGTTTGGTGTCGTGGCCCTGAGCTGCAACACAGCGGAAACCCACACCGGGCTGGCAAGAGAGCTGGCGGTAAAATTCAAAGGCAACGCCCAGATCGAGGTTGGCAGCCCCTATGCCGGCATCGAAATGCACCATGGCTCCCCGCTGCTCAACCGTATCAGCTTCTTCTATCCGGTAGCCAACAGCATCGATTTCAGCCAGGATTACTGGACGCGCGACACCAGCCGGGTGATGGGCCTGGCGCTTAGAATTGACGATGGGGCATGGCAGAATCTGCTCGACAAGCAGTTTGAATTTGAGCTCACGCCTTATGCGGTTGAGTTTGAGAATACCGAAGACGAGCGAGCGATTCAAATCGGCTACCGCTTTTGCAAAGACAAGCCGGCGTTCGTTGCCAGTGTGAAAATCATCAATCGCTCAGAGAAGCCACAAGATGTCGAGTTGCTGAGCTATCTCGGCCTGGCCTTGAGGACCTCGCACACCTATGATAGCATTGTCGATGCCTCGCTCAAGCTCAATGAACAGGACGGCTCGGTTATCGCTTCATTTGAAGCACCTGAAACAAAATCTGCTCAAATCTTTGTCGGCAATGCTGGGGAAAAGCCGGTCGGCGTTGCGGAGAATATAACGCCGGCATATCTTCAACAATCGGTTTTCGCGCCTGTTTTGCAACATAATTTAGTTCCCGCCCAGGCGCTAAACAAACCAGGTGCGGCATTCCGATATCAGAAAAAGTTGCAGCCGGGCGAGGATATGACCATCGTGCAATTGATCGGATCATGTACAAAAAATGAAGCTGAGAAAATCCTGGCTTATCTTCAAGAGCATCATGAATCCGAAACAGCCAGCTATGAACAATGGGTACTGGACCAAGTCTTAGAGGCAGAGCTCACCACCGGCGATTCCATTCTCGACCATTCGGCAAGATGGGCGAAGGCTATTCTCGCGACCAACAGACACTATCTCGATGGTGGAATCATGCCCATGCCCTGTCCGGCAGAGTACAACTTCTTCTTTACGCATGATGTCCTGGTCACAGACCTTGCCGCCGTGAATTTCGACCCCGAAAGAGTGAAACGAGACCTGCAATTCCTCGCACAACATGCTCGTGCTGATAGCGTCATTCCCCATGCCTATTATTGGAAAGATGACCGTTACGTCACCGAGTATGCCGGCTCCGACAACTGGAATCATTTCTGGTTTGTGCTGGCGTGCGCGAGCTACCTCAGACACGCCGGTGACGTAGAGACTATCGGGCAGCTCTATCCGTATATCGCAAAAAGCCTCAGCCAGGTGAAGCAAAACATCATCGATGATCTGATGTGGGCGGAGTATCCGGATTGGTGGGACATCGGGCACACCAAAGGCAAACGCGCGTACATGACCATCCTGGCCATCCGCTCGCTGCGTGATTTCAGCTTTGTCTCTGCCAGATTGGGTCAGAATGTGAATGCTCTGTTTGCCGCCGATCTGGAGCTTGCTGATCGAATGCAAGCCAAGTTAACAACGGAGCTTTGGGATGATGAGCTCGGCTATCTCATCAATTTCAACGAAAACAACATCAAGGATAGCCACTATTTCATCGGCTCTCTGCTGGCGGCGCACTTTGACCT
>CAZVSL010000262.1:0-8438 GCA_964629935.1 uncultured Calditrichaceae bacterium
CGCAAGCGCAAATCAACGTGTTGCAGTGACGTTCTTGAAGAATTTGAAAAGGGCGAGAACTGCGACACCTGCCCCAACAAAGACTCGGACGAATGCGCTATCCGGGACATGCCGCAGACAAGCGACAGCATACCGCTGCAAAAAGTCTGAACAGAGAGTGACTTCATAAGTATTATTACATTTGCCACCGCGCACAGGAGTCCCGCCTGCAATTCGCGCGGCCCGTTTACAGTCAGAAACTCCATCCCATATCATTTCATGTTTTACCAAACTGCCATCCTGACATTGCAAACCTGCATCTTTCAAGCAGAGCATAAAAACGCCGAGAGCCTGACATCTCGTTAACTTTCATTTACAACCGCGGCTCTACCGACTATTATCGTTAAGTGACAGGTGATGCACGACGATAAGAAAACTTAGCCCGCTCATTCGTAAGAATACGATTCGCCTAAAAAAGCTTCGCTCAACAATAGTGGAGCAGGCGGGCTAACTGAGAAATTCAGACATCAGGCACGATATCGCCAGGCCAATGTTTGTTGAGGCGTTACCACAAGATTAAGCGATGTTTATGAATTTTTCAGGTTAGTTGACAGGAATGGAACGCAATGTCAGGTCGAACAACAATATCAGACATAGAAAAATGCTTCCGCGACTTCAACGCCTCTCTTTCCGATGTGGAAAAGGCTTACGACCAGATAAGTCGCCAGATTGCGGAATACAATCAGCAGGAAAATGTGCCGCGCGACTATCTCAAGGAGATGGCTGGCAACCTGGCGCACGAAATTCGCAATCCCCTGGCAGGCATCGCGGCCATGGTCGAGCTGCTGTCACAAGAAACTCCGGATGACCAAACCAAGAGCATTCAAGGCATTCTTCACGGCGTGCGGCGTATCGACAAGATCGTTGAGAACCTGATTGTATTCAGTCAGCCTGTGGTTTTTCACACCGTGCAGTGCAACTTCGGCGATATTCTCAAGCGCGCCATCGAAACCACACGCTCACAGCTTGGCGCAGACAACGACCGGTTCGATTTTAGGCTTTCTGGGCCGCTGCAGCCGGTCTATGTTCAGGTTGATCCGGTCCTTATGGTGCAGGCTTTGCAAAACATGCTGCGAAACGCAGTTGAAGTCATGTCAGACGGCGGACAGGTGAGGCTAAACTTCTCGCATGACGTGTCGAATCATAAACTCATGGTGATTATAGAAGATGAAGGGCCCGGCCTGCCACAGAATGACATTGAGAAACCGTTTTATCCCTTTTTTACTACCAAGACGTATGGTATGGGCCTCGGCCTCCCGACAGCTCGCTTGATCATTGAAAAGCATGGCGGCACGGTTTCGTTACAGAATCGCGCGCCGCGGGGAGTAGAAATCACATTGACATTACCGATAAAGGATGATGGTTACGCGGAAACGGAAAATATTGATAGTTGATGACGAGCCGCTCATCGGTTCGGCGCTGAAAGAGGCATTGCAAAAATGGCAATTCGAAGTCAGCCTGTTGGAAGACGGCAATCACGCAATCAAGGTGATAGAATCCGAATCCTTTGACATGGTGCTGACTGATGTGCGCATGCCTAATGTCACCGGCATGCAGGTGCTTGAAAAGGTCAAATCAAAATCTCCGGAGACGGCCGTTGTTATGATGACCGCGTTCGGCACCATCGATCAGGCTGTTGAGGCGATGAAGAAAGGCGCCTACGATTATATCACCAAACCCTTCTCCCTGGACGAAATCAAGATCTGCATGGCTCGCTACTTCAAAAGTCGTGAACTGGAGGAAGAAAACCGGCAGTTGCGCCAGGCGCTGCAGGGCAAGTACTCACTCCACAATTTCATTGGCCAAAGCCAGAAGGTGATCGATCTGTTCAAGTCGCTGGAGATCGCCTTTGAAAGCGACGCCGCCGTTTTCATCCAAAGTGAAAACGGCACCGGCAAAGAACTCATCGCTTCGGCCATCCACTACAACAGCGCGCGCAAGGATAAACCGTTTATCAAGATAAACTGTGCTTCGATCCCGGAAACCCTGATTGAAAGCCAGCTTTTCGGCCATGAGAAAGGCGCGTTCACGGGAGCCACACGCTCGTTGAAAGGCGTATTTGAGGAAGCACACGAAGGTACACTCCTGCTGGATGAAGTGACCGAAATGCCGCCTCATCTGCAAGCCAAACTGCTTCGTGTTCTGCAGGAAGGTGAATTTACACGCTTGGGCAGCAATCAGATGATAAAAACCGACGTACGTGTCATCGCGACTTCTAACTGCGATGTCCAGAAAGCCATCGAAGAGGGTCGTTTCAGGCAGGACCTGTACTTCCGGCTGGATGTGCTGTCGGTGGCTATTCCGCCCCTGCGCGAACGCAAGGAAGACATCCCGCTGCTATGCGAGCACTTCATCGACAAATACGGCCAAAAATATGGCAAGCGTATCAGCGGAGTTGCACAGGAAGTTCTGGATTATCTCTATAAATACGACTGGCCGGGCAACGTACGCGAGCTTGAAAACGTCATTCAACGATGTGTGTTGAGCTGCAAGAATGGCAGCCCCATCAGTTTAGCCGACATTGCAAATCACTTCCCGGCTGCGAATGTACCGGCAGATGGCCAGGCGCCAAACCTGCTACAGCGTGATCTGTCATTGGATGAGATGGAAAAGCGCGTCATCAAGGCGACGCTGAAACGGCATAACTACCATAAGACAAAAACCGCGGGAATACTGGGCGTCACCTTAAAAACGCTGAGAAACAAGATTCTGCAATATGGTCTGGAAAACGACCGGACGGAAGCGGAAACCGAGGACCAATCCGCCTGCTCCTGAAGCCGGATGTTTGCCATCCTCGCACTCCCCCTCTCTGCCAATTCAATATACTTATACCCTATACCCTATACCCTGTACTCCAGTTTCCACCTCCAGCCTGCCATAATCAGATTTGTGGGAAAAAGTATCAGCACGCCGAACCTTTTTACTACCCCACCAACCATTCTACGGCTGTCCTACAGGGGTTTCAGCTTCAGCCCTTATTCCGCTAAACTACATTTTAATAATACCTTATACCACAAATCTCACCAACATCCGTGGCCTGTAATTGCATGGCACACTCCTTGCCGAAATAGAAAGCCGGTGAAACCGAGGAGGTCAAACGATGGAATTTCGCCCGCTACAAAAAACCATTGTGCCGCTGCTGCGCAAAAGCCTGGAGGCTTACTCCATGCGACACACAGCAGTGGCTGAAAACATCGTCAACGTCGAAACCAAACATTTTCGGCCGTTGCAAGTTCAGTTTGAAGAGGAGCTTCGCCGTGCGGTCGACCAAAGACGTCCCGTTGGCAAAAAGACCAGCGACAGACACATGGATGTCGGCGGCGCCAAGATAGAGAATCTGGAGCCGCGGGTGCAGGAGCTGGACGCGATGGTTGATGTGGAACGCGAGATGGCGATGCTGGCACAGAATCAAATCAAATTTGACTTCGTAGCGCGGAAACTGCGCGGCAGCTACGAAATCATCAAAGCAAGCATTCGCGGCAGGAATGCATAATCCAAAGAACGGAGGCCTGGAATGGGCATGAATATCGGAGATTTTTTCTCAACGTTCAGAATCAGCTCAGTTGGACTGGCGGCGGAGAAAAAACAGCTTGCCGTCACCGCCGAGAATATCGCCAATGCCAACACGACGCGCACGCTTGAGGGCACAGCCTACAAGCGCAAGGAGATGGTGCGCGAAATGGTGTCACGCCGCCATCCATTCGCCGACGTTCTGCGCAATGCAAGCCTGCGCCTAAACACCTCGCGTCAGGCGCATTTTGATAATTCCCGCTACCCGGCGCGCGTAAACAGAACAGGCAGCCCGGATATCAAAACGGAAATCGAAGAGCTGAATCAATTCAAGCGGTTGTACGATCCCTCCCATCCGGATGCTGATGAAGAGGGTTATGTGACATTTCCGGACATCAACGTGGTGAGCGAGATGCTCAGTCTTATCTCTGCCAGCCGCAGCTATGAAGCCAACGTTACAGTCATGAACGCCACCAAAAACCTGGCGCGGAAATCTCTGGAGATATAAGCGCCCGCCATGTCAACAATCAAGCCAGCACATTTCCCACGGGTTCACATCTCGCCGCAACAGCCGGTTAGCCGGCCTGTTCATCGTGTGCGGGAAAATCAGCAGGAGAAAGTAAAGCAGGTGCAGGCGGCGCGCGTGTCGGCACAAAAACATGCTCAGCAGGCGCAACAAGCAGCGGCCCAAAAGAATCCAGAGCACAAGCTGGAAAAAGCAATCGAAGTGCTCAGGGCCAAGTCAGTTGAATTATACAAGCCGAACGGCGCCAAGACGCGGCAGGCAGCTCCGCTCGGCCAGCACATAGATATCAAAGTCTGAAAACGTGAGGCAGAATCAACATGAAAATTGATGGCATACAACCGATTCCGTTTGGTCAGCTCCTGAAGCAAAATGAAACCGGCTCGCCAAAGACGGAAGCACGAAAATTCTCGGAAACGCTCAAAGAGATGGTCGAGCAGGTCGACAACATGCATAAGACTGCCGGCCAGGCTGCTCGGGATTTCGTCGCCGGCAAGAATATTCAGCTCCACGAAGTGATGGCCGCGGGCCAGGAGGCGCAAATAAGCTTCCAGTTTATGATGGAGATACGCAACAAACTGATGGAAGCGTACCAGGAAGTCTCGAGGATGCAGGTTTAGCTTGCCTCAAGCATTGACCTGGCGGACCAGCTCAAATGAATGACCTGTTCTTACAAAAGGCGAAAGCTCAGCTCGACAAGCTGAGCAACCAGCAGAAGATCATCCTGATTGCGTTGACCGCAATCACGGTCTTCAGTCTGATCATGCTGCTTGTGTGGGCAAATCAGCCGGAATATGCTTTGCTCTATTCCAAGCTCGATGCGGCCGACACCGCCAAGATCACGGAAGCGCTGAAAGCAGAAAATATCGACTTCAAGCTTGAGGACGAAGGCCGCTCGATTTTTGTGCGCAAGCAGGACGTGCATCAGATTCGCATCAAGTTTGCCGGAGAGGATCTCATCTCCAGCGGCTCGGTCGGGTATGAGCTGTTCGACCGCAACAATCTCGGCTTGACAGATTTTATGCAACGCATCAATCTCAAGCGTGCGCTCGAAGGTGAGCTGGCAAAAACCATCAGCCAGATCGAAGACGTATTGCAGGCGCGGGTTCATCTGGTCATTCCCGAGCAGGCGTTGTTCGAAGAGCAGCAGAAAAAGACCACGGCCTCGGTTGTGCTCAAACTCAAACCGCATACTGTTCTGGAGAAAAAGCAAATCGCAGGCATTGCCAACTTGATCGCTGCCAGCGTCGAGGGTCTGCAAGCCGAAGAGGTGATCATTGTCGATACCATTGGCCGCGTACTCACCAGGAATCGCAGCCGGGATGACGCCATCGAGCTCAGCAGCAGCCAGCATGAGCTTAAACGCAATGTTGAAGAATACCTCAGCACAAAAGCACAGAGCATGCTCGACAAAGTTCTGGGCGAAAACAATTCCATCGTACGTGTTTCTGCTGAGCTCAACTTTGATAAGATCACCCGCACTTCCGAATCTGTTGACCCGGAAAACTATGCTGTGCTGAGTGAAGAGCGCAATGAAGAAAAATCGACGACCATCGATACCACGAACTATGAGCGGGAAAACACCGTCACCAACTACGAGCTCAACAAAGTGGTCGAGCATTTCGAAAGCAGCATTGGCGAGATCAAGCGCCTCTCTGTTGCGGTCTTTGTCAACGGCGTCTCTGAAGGCCAGGAGCAGCAGCAAAACGGCGCGGAGATAGAAAAGATCACTACCATCGTGAAAAATGCAGTGGGCTTCAAAGAAGAGCGCGATGACCAGATCGAAGTGCAACAATTCGCATTTGACCGCTCCCTGCTCGAGCGTGAAAATGAGATGATCGAGTCTATGGAAAAAAACGAAATGCTCGTGCGCTATACCAAGATCGGTCTGACTGTAGTGGGCGCGTTTTTCATCATCTTCACGCTACGCCGGCTAATGAAAAAGTTCGGCATCGACGATTATATCAAGCAGCAACGGGAATTGCTACTGAAAGAGGCGCAGGCTTCGCTCAAAGAAATCGTAGATGAAAATGCCGTCAACAGACAGAAGCAACTCCAGGAAGCGGAACAGGCAAGAGCGCGGCAGGAGTTCCTCGAAAAGGTGAAGACCGATGTCACCACCTTCAGCAACGCTGAACCGGACTTGACCACACGCATTCTGAGATACTGGTTAGTGGAGGAAGAAGAATAAGACATGGCTGAGCAGCTAAAAGCAGCAAATCTCAACGGCGCCCAAAAAGTAGCGATCTTCTTTATCGCCATTGGCCTGGATAACGCCGTTCCCATTCTGAAACGGCTCGATGACTTTGAGACCGAGCAGGTTACCGTCGAAATCGCAAAACTCAAGAATTTGCCATCAAAGGTAGTTAGCGATGTGCTCAAGGAATTCTACGAGATGATGATGGCAGACAAGTATGTGACTCAGGGCGGCTCCAGCTACGCCAAGGAGATGCTGGAAAACGCCTTTGGCCTCGACAAAGCAAAACGCCTGATGAAAAAGGTCAAAGCTGCCACAGAGGTTTCCGGTTTCAAGCTGCTGCAATCGATCCATCCGAGCGAATTGCTGAACTATTTGCAGAAAGAGCACCCGCAGACCATCGCGCTCATTCTCGCCAATATGAAATACCATCAGGCCGCCGGCATCCTGAGCGAGCTATCGACCGATCTGCAGGGCGAGGTGGCGCTGCGTCTGGCAACCATGGGCAAGACCTCGCCGGATTTGCTGCAGGAAATCGAAGAAGCTTTGACAGCACAGATGGGCGGCAACATCAGCACGCACCAAAGCATGGGCGGCGGCGTCAAGGCGCTGGCAGAAATACTCAATTCAACCAGTCGCGGCGTGGAGCAGACCATCATGGAAATCCTGATCCAGAAAGATCCGGAGCTCGCCACCGAGATCAAGAACCTGATGTTCGTATTCGAGGATCTTGTCCGCCTGCGTGACCGGGATATCCAGAAGATACTCAAGTCTGTGGATACAAAATCCCTGTCTCTGTCGCTCAAGGTCGCCTCAGAGGATTTGAAGCAAAAGATTTTTGGCAACATGTCGCAGCAAGCGGTCGAGGCGCTGAAGGAGGAAATCGAGTTTCTCGGTCCGGTCCGGCTGCGCGAGGTTGAGGAAGCCCAGGTCTCGATTGTCGAACAAGTTCGGGAAATGGAAAATCGTGGCGAGATCGTGTTGACGCGTTCGCAGCAGGAAGAGTTCGTAGAATAATGATAATCAAAGTCGACCAACAAGACAAGCTCAAAGCTGTCAAACAACACCACCTGCCGATGGCCTTGCAGCCACGGCCGAAACCGGTGAAACCCAAAAAGGCAGCGCCGGCGAAGCCACAAATCGATGAAACCAAGCTGCAACTGGAGCAGTCGCTGCAACGCATCGCGGCGCTGGAAGCAGAGCTTGCGACAGAGCGGGAGGCAAAATTCAAAGAAGGCTTCGAAGCTGGCAAACAGGAAGGCTATGCCAAAGGCCTGGCCGAGGTAAAAGCTGAAATCCAGAAATTTGCCGAGCTGACCTCAGACCTGCACTCGCGTCAGGAAAATCTGCTCAGCCGCGCCAAAGAGTTCGTCATTCAGTTCACGTTTCAAATCGTGAAGAGACTGGTGGGCACCGAAGCGTTTCAAAGCCTGCGCCTGGACAAAACACAGCTCATGCAGATGGTCGAAGAAGTGGTTGAACGCTTTGCCGATGCGCCCAGACTCACGTTTCGTTTGCATCGCGAAAGCGTGCCTGTTTTGGAAGCCAACCGCGAACACATCAGCGCGCAGCTCCCGGACGGCATGAACATTACCGTGCTTGAGGACCCATCTCTCAACGCCAGCGACTGTGTTATCGAGACCGACTTTGGTGCTCTGGATAGCTGCATCGAAACCCGGCTACAACAAATTGAACGCTATTTTGAGAAATCATAGCATGCCAGCCATAGACTCACAATTTCGCGGTTACCTGGACAAACTCGATGAGGTCCGTTTGTTTCGCCCCTTGGGACGCGTCGACCAGGTCATCGGACTGGTGGTCGAATCCTACGGCCCGCCGGTTTCCATCGGTGAAATGTGTGTGATCAAGACACAGGCTGGCCGCCACATTTCCGCAGAAGTCGTGGGTTTTCGCAACAAGAAGGTTCTGCTCATGCCGCTGGAAGAGACCGTGGGAATCGAACCGGGAAGCTGGGTAGACAAGGCTGACCAACCCTACGCCATACCGGTAAGTCGCGAGCTTTTGGGCCGCGTACTCGATGGCATGGGGCAGCCCATGGATGACAAAGGTCCGATTCGCGCCGACACCTTCCGGCCGGTGCACAATCTGCCGCCCAATCCGCTGATGCGCAAGCGCGTCACCAGCCCCATCTCCACAGGCGTGCGCGCA
>CAZVSL010000263.1:0-8405 GCA_964629935.1 uncultured Calditrichaceae bacterium
GCGGCTGGTCGTACGGCGGCGGCGTCATCGATCCGCGCACGGGTGAATTCATCAAGGGGCATGTAACGCTGGGGTCGCTGCGGGTGCGGCAGGATTTTCTCATTGCTGAAGGTTTGCTGGCGCCGTACGAAGAAGGCAAACCGGTTCCCGCAACCATGCAGGAGATGGCGTTGGCGCGGCTGCGCCAGCTTTCAGCGCATGAAGTGGGACACACGCTGGGCCTGACCCACAATTTTGCGGCCAGTGTTGCCAATCGCGCCTCGGTGATGGATTATCCCCACCCCTATGTCACAATCAATGACGACGGCTCGCTTGACTTTTCACAGGCTTACGACACCGGTATCGGTGAGTGGGATAAAGCTGCTATTGCCTATGGCTATCAGGATTTTCCGGCGGGCGCCGATGAGCAGACCGGACTGGAGCAGATCATTCGTGATTATCTCAAAGATGGCCTGATGTTTATCAGCGACCAGGATGCACGTCCTGCCGGCGGCGCGCATCCTTTTGCCCATCTCTGGGACAACGGCACAGATGCTGCCGCCGAGCTTGACCGCATCATGCAGGTGCGCGCCCACGCAATCGAGCAATTTTCTGAGAAAAACATCCCTTTCAAGACGCCTTTTGCAAAGCTGGAGGAAGTGCTGGCGCCGCTCTACATGTCACATCGCTATCAGGTGGATGCCGCCTCGAAGCTGCTCGGCGGTTTGTTCTATACGTATGCCGTGCGCGGCGATGGCCAGACAGTTACCGAGATCGTCTCGCCTGAACAGCAGCGCCGCGCTCTGCAGGCGTTGCTGGCGACTTTAACTCCGGAGGCGCTGGCCATTCCGGAACAGATTCTGGCCCTCATACCACCGCGCGCTTACGGCTACAGCAGGGATCGGGAGACATTCCGCATCCGTACGAGCGTGACCTTTGATCCGCTGGCAGCCGCAGAAACGGCTGCCAATGAAACCGTACGCTTCCTTCTGCACCCGGCCAGAGCGGCGCGACTGATCGAGTATCATGCCCTTGATTCGCAGAATCCGGGTTTTGCCGAAATAGTCGATAAGCTACTCGCTGCTACCTGGCAAAAAAAACACGGCGCCGGCTATCGGGCAGAAATTTGCCGCGTGGTTGATGCTGTTGTGCTCAACCAGCTCATGCGGCTGGCTGCAGATGAGACCGCCGCCACTCAGGTCCGTGCCATTGCCTACCTGAAACTCGAAACATTGCGGGATTGGGTGGAAAGGCAGCTCGATAAGGATATCGATGCCAGTCAGAAAGCACATTTGCTTTTTGCCAAAACACAAATTGCGCAATTTCTGGAAGATCCCGGCATGATTCATCTGACGCCGCCAGTAGCGCCGCCAGCCGGCTCGCCGATTGGCGGCGAGGCTGGTATGCTTTGCGGCTGGCGGTGAGTGAGTTTCTCATGAGTTAACGGAGTTTAAGTTAAAGCGAAAATGGAAGATAGAGGATAGAGGATGGAAGGCGCCATTCCATCCTCTATCCTCCATCTTCTATCCTCAAGAAACTATGCCTTCTTTCAAAGGAACATTCAACAAAGCTTCAGAGTCATCAGCCGCCGATGACCTCAAGGTGCTGCGGGCTGCCAACCGCATTGCGCATCTGCTGAGCCGCGCAGAGCGGGTGGAAGGCGCTGTCGAGCAATTGATGCAGGAGTTTCTGCAAATTGCGGATGCGGAGGAGGGCTCGATTCAGTTGCTGCGTCCGAGTTCACAAAGAACACAGCGCACCCTGATTCGGGGCGGCAAAACCACGAAAAAGCTCTTTGAGAACCGGATTGATGATTTGATGACCGGCTGGGTCGTAAAACACGGCCAGCCTCTAATCAGCAACGATGTTGCAGCCGCCTTTAATCTAGGCAAGACGGCAGAGCGCTTTGCAGCTATTCGCTCGATTTTGGCGACGCCGATTCGTGTCAATGAACAGATCATCGGGGTTGCAAATCTGGCGCGCTCACACGGGCGCAAACCATTTTCGACCACTGATCTGGAGCTGATCTCTGCTCTGGCGGACGAGATTTCGCCGTTTATCGAGCAGGCGCAGTTGCGCGAGCAATTGTTCGATGAGAACGAACGCCTGCGCCATGCACTCAGCGACCGCAGCGAGCATGGCATCCTGGGCCACAGCCCGGCGATGAAGCAAATCTTTGCGCTGCTGGAACGCGTCATTCCTACTGACGGCCGTATCATGCTGCAGGGCGAAAGCGGCACCGGTAAGGAGATGATCGCCAAGTACATACATAATTCGGGCCCGCGTCAAAAACGGCCGTTCATCGCCATCGACTGTGGCGCGTTACCGCCCAATCTGCTGGAAAGCGAGCTGTTCGGGTATGTGCGCGGCGCCTTCACCGGCGCTGACCGCGACCGTCCGGGATTGTTTGAAGAGGCTGACGGCGGCACTCTGTTTCTGGACGAAATCGGCAACATGAGCCTTGAAATCCAGGCCAAGTTCTTGCGCGTACTGCAGGAAGGCGAGGTGCGACCGCTGGGTTCCAATCAGGCGCGCAGTGTAGATGTGCGGGTTATTGTGGCCGCATCCCAGGATTTGCAGCAAAAGAGCAAGAGCGGTGAATTCCGCCAGGATCTTTTTTACCGCCTGAATGTTGTGCCCATTCGCTTGCCGGCGTTGCGGGAGCGTGTGGAAGACATTCCTGTGCTCGCCAACTATTTTCTCAAACGCTATGCCACGAAATACAACAAACCGATGTCGGGCATCTCATCGGCGGCGATATGCACGCTGGAAAACTACGACTGGCCCGGCAATGTGCGCGAGCTGGAAAATGCTATCGAGCGCGCGGTCATACTATCCGCCGACCAGGATGCAGAGCTGATGCCGGCGCATTTGCCGGCAGAGCTGACGCAACAACAAACGGCTGATCACCGCTTTGAAATCCCCCTGAAAGGCGATCTGCCGGCCCTGCTCGAGGACTACGAACGCGAGATCATAAAACGCGTCTTACAACACAACAAGTGGAACAAATCCGCTGCCGCCAACGCGCTCAATATTTCGGAACGCGTGATGCGTTATAAAATCAAACGTCTCGGACTGAAAGAAAGCGAATAGCCCCGCCTTCTGGCAGTCGTCTCCCGCTAAGCAGAAACTCTCAATTTTCAGTCTAACCACGCCCTCCATAGACAATATTGTCGAATAAGTTCGACATTATTGTCGAGTTGCATTGCTGCAAGTCGCCGTCAGTGAATCGCCTGCTTGATAGTTAAGTTGTTTAATTAACAGGCACATAAATGGCAATATGCGCTGCCGGGCATATTGCTGGCACAGCAGTTGAATAAACACCAATCCAAATTAGCTGATTCGATAACAAGGTGGCTTTTTCACCATCGCAACTAAATGATTGGAGGACAAAATGAAACGCGTATTGGTGTTTATCTACGGCGTTCTTTGTTACAGTATCACTATGGCAACCTTCGCCTACTTTGCCGGTTTTCTGGTTAACTTCATGGTCCCGCGGGGGATTGACTCAGAGCCTGCGTCGCCGTTGGGCCGGGCATTGCTCATCAATGGCGCCCTGGTGCTGTTGTTTGGGTTACAGCACTCCGTGATGGCGCGGCCCTGGTTCAAAAGAATGGTGACTAAGATTTTGCCGCGGGCGGCTGAGCGCAGCACCTACTGCCTGGTTACAAGCGCTGTTATGTTCCTGCTGTTCTGGCAATGGCAGCCTCTGGGCGGGGTCATCTGGAACATCCAGAATGAGACAGCACGGATCGCGATGTATTCGATCTATGGATTCGGATGGGGGCTGCTGGTGTTCGTGACGTTCCTGATCAATCATTTCGATCTGTTTGGCTTGCGCCAGGTCTATCTCTACTTGCGCGGAAAAGAGTATACACATTTGCGTTTCGCCACGCCGATGTTCTACAAATATGTCCGCCACCCACTGTACATCGGCTGGTTTCTCATCTTCTGGGTAACACCAACCATGACCGTGGCTCACCTGGTGCTTGCAGCGGGTCTGACAGCGTATATTTTGGTAGCTATTCCATTCGAAGAACGTGACCTGGTTCGCTTTCACGGAACAGACTATGAGAACTATCGCCGCCAAGTGCCGAAGTTCATACCAATCAAGCGCGGACAGCAGAGACTGCAGGAAGTGCTGAGTCAATAGGTTTCATTGTCCGATAAATGAGAAAGCTGCGGTGTCGACCAGACAGACATCGCAGCTTCATTTTAGGAGAGATTGTCATGTATAGAATAAGCGCAGCTATCTACCGAATCAAAGGCAACACCTTGTTCAGACTGTACAAGCATTATGTCATCGACAGTATCCTGATCGCCAGACGCAGTGGTTTAAGAGAGCTGGTACGCCAGCGGGGCAAGAAGTTTTTCTTGCTGGTTTTCGGGTATTACCTCGTGCGAGACACGGTGGTTTATATTATCACGCTTTGTATTGCCCGCGGCTTGTTTTAGCTTAAACGGATCTCCGATAACAGATCCTGGTCATGGGTCAGGCTGAGCGTAGTCGAAGCCTGACTCAGATGCCTCCCCGTCGCTGTCAATTTCTCTCTTGCTGCATTTGCTTCCAGTTTAGAATGATCTTGCTCAACTCCTTCAGACCATCCGTGAGAGCCGCAGGCCCGGGCTGCAAGATTAGAGATGACTTAATTTCGAACAATTGGCCGTTCCTAACCGCTGAAATCTCCTGCCAACCCGGTCGCGCCGCCACGCGCTCCGGCCGAAATTTCTTGCCGCACCATGAGCCGATGATGATATCCGGGTTGCGTTTCACGGTTTCGTCGAACTTGTGAACGATACGGTCGCTGCCGTTGGCAGCCCCGGCCAGCTCCGGAAAGCAATCTTCGCCGCCGGCAAGTTCGATCAGCTCTGAGACCCATTGGATGCCACTGATCATCGGGTCGTCCCATTCTTCGAAGTACACGCGTGGCTTGCTCGCAATGGCTTCGGCTGCGCGCTGCGTTTTCTCCATACCTGTTTCGAGCTCAGCGACCAGCGCCAGCGCCTTTTCCTGCGCACCTACCATCGAGCCAAGCATCACGACCATATCAAGAATTTCCTGCACCGTGCGTTGATTGAATACAACCACGTTCAGGCCTTCTCGGATGAGCTCTGCGGCGATGTCAGCCTGCAGATCCGAAAATCCAAGTATCAGGTCCGGTTGCAATTCTACGATTTTATCGGTCTTTGCATTGAGAAATGCTGAGACTTTCGGCTTCTGTTTGCGCGCCTCAGGCGGCCTGACTGTGTAGCCGGAAATACCAACGATTCTGTCCTGCTCGCCCAGCAGGTACAGGGTTTCCGTGGTTTCCTCGGTTAAGCAAACGATTCGATCCGGAAATCTATCTTTCATATTCATCTCGCTGTCCAAGTTTGGTTGTGCTAACCGTGATTGTCTGGCATTTCACGCTCAAAATCGAAATTCTGAATTTTAGAAGTTAGGGTCGGTGTTTACGCTTCAGCGTGTCTTGACAGCCTGAGGCGGTGTGAATAAATAACTCGGCATTCTGTTATGGTGCCCTGCATTATTCACAAATCGCCACCTCCGCAAATAGTTGAACCCGCCTGAAGGCGGCTTCAGCCGTCTTGCCTGAGATTAGCCTGATGGTTCACCATCAGGCTAAAAAGGCAGATTCGTGAATAATCCAGGCTACAAGGCCTGGCTAGCAAAGCGCAGACTTTTCGCAGTTCACCAGGTTATTTTCACACCCCCTGAAGGCTGAACACCCAACGTATTAGCCTTCTCTTGCATGAATAATCGAGGCTGAATCACTTGCTTTTGCAAGTTGATGACAGATGATTATTCAGGGTAACTGCTTCATTCATTTTCCTCATCACACCGTCCTGTGTTTTCCGAACAATAGTCCTCTGTGCCGTATTTGCGCTTCACAAAGACTTCGCGCCCCGGCCATATTATGAATTCACTGACTCCGATATGAGTTTCGTTTTCGGGGTGCCAATCATAGGTGTAGCCCAGTTGCGTCCAGGGATAGCCGGCGTTGCCGAAAGCGGGGTTCGCACAATCGATATAGGATTTGGCCCGCAGCTCATTAAACCACTTGCGATATCCCGGCTCTGTGGCATCAGGCAAAGTGAGCTCGCATCTTGCATCATCTGTTTCGTTGTCCGGGCAGGGCCGAAACAGATCCGCCGGTTTGACCCAGAACGCGACGAAGATAGTTTTGGCGGATGTCGGCTGCAGTCCAAGCAATTGCCGCAATCGCATGACCGGGTCTGCTTGTTGGCGAAAATATGCGACGCACCGATTGCGCACTTCTGGCGCGACGGTGACCCAGATTCGAATTTGCCGGCTTTTGCTGTCTTCGGGCGTGCGATACGGTCCGGAGTCAGGGTAATAGGCGCGGGCTCTTTCATCGGTCCAGGTGACGACCAAAATATGCCTCTGGCCGTTGATCAGAGTGTCGCAGAGCGTCGGGTTATCCGTTTGCACCAGGCCCTCGTAGATCTCCGAAGGTTCCGGATTCATGGCATCGCGGACGGCGGCACGATAAATATTCGAGATTTCTTCCGTCCTGGGCGTAGGCGTCTTTTGTGTTGCGGCGCATGCCGCCAGCAATGCGCAGCAGACTTGAAACACGATGGCGAGCGCCGGTGACATGCTCTTTCTGTTCAACGGGATGGGTTTTTCCGGGGCTAAAGCATTCTCGTTTGAGATTCTGAACATGGTGATTCTCAGTTATTTGGATGTGCGTTTCGAGTGCATGCTGCAAGAGCGTCTTCCCTACAGACTTGAAGATTCTCATTTTGCTCCCTATAGTCAAGCAAAAAGCATTGCAAAAGCATCCCGTGGTTTGAACCTTGTAAGGCGTTCCTCGTTAAATATATTGCTAAAATGACGGCATGGCCGTCTTCAACCGTGAAAATAAGTGAAAGTTTTACAACCCGGAGGTCGTATGAACAACTTGAAGACAGCTTTTTTAATGGCTTTGCTGACTGTGCTGCTGGTGTTTGTCGGCAACGCAATCGGGGGGCAGAATGGCGCTGTCCTCGCTTTTGTCATCGCGGCTGGCCTGAATTTCTTCAGCTACTGGTACTCGGACAAGATGGTGCTGAAGATGTATCGGGCGAAGGAAGTCTCGGAGGCGCAGGCGCCACAGCTTTACAGCATGGTGCGGCGTTTGACGCAGCAAGCCCGGCTGCCGATGCCGAAAGTATACATTATTCCGGGCGCAACACCCAACGCGTTTGCCACTGGCAGAAATCCTGAAAACGCAGCCGTGGCTGTCACCGAAGGTATCATGCGGATGTTGAGCCCGCAGGAGCTGGAAGGCGTCATCGCCCACGAATTGGCGCACATCAAGCACCGCGATATTTTGATCAGCTCTGTGGCGGCTACCATCGCCGGCGCTATCAACATGCTCTATTACATCGGATTTTTCTTCGGCGGTGCAGATGATGAAGATGGCGCGGGTCCATTCGGCGGCCTCCTGATGATTATCCTGGCGCCTATCGCGGCCATGCTGATTCAGATGGCAATTTCACGCTCGCGTGAATATGCCGCCGACCGTGGCGGGGCCGAGATTTGCGGTAATCCGCTGGCGCTGGCTTCCGCCCTGCAAAACCTCGAGCGCGGCGTCAAGGCAGTGCCGATGGATACGAATCCTACCTCGGCGCACATGTTTATCGTAAATCCACTGCGCGGCGGCGGTATTGCCTCGCTGTTCTCAACCCATCCTGCCACTCAGGAACGTGTAAGACGTCTCAGGGAAATGGCGGGCCAACGTTAAGATTTCAGAGCCACTCCTGTGAACCCTCCCGCAAGCGTCATGCGGGAGGGTTTTTTTTTCAGCGCCGGCGCTGCCTGTGTCCCCCGGGCCAACGTCAAGACGCCAGGTATCCGCCTCGCGGTCAACCACGAGGCGTCTTGCTGCCCCATAGTTTGTCTCTGCAATCGAAGAAGTTCTCGCATCAACCTCCTCCCATGATGGGCTAATCCGATATGTTACATGAAGTAAGCCTGCCTGTTTATCTGCATTAGAATCTCATTTCAGGCAAAGATTTTTACAATTGCTGCCGATATGTCTTATGAGCCGGAACGCTTCCATTGCTGAATTCGATTTGTAGTGTGTTTGCAAAGTGCAGGTGAATGTGGACAGTTGGCGGATTATCAAAGCGGTATGAGAAAGCAGACTCAGATTAAGACGCTCAGCTCCCCACTGCTGTGGCGCGCAAGCATGGGCCGGGAAAGGACCTGTTCCGGAAAAGGAAATAACACACAAAGGGTTGCAGCATGAGCAGGAAAATACATCCGCAATTGCAGTTATGGCTGAGCCAGTGCTCGTCGTTGCGAAGCGGGCTGCCGGAAAAAAGTCTCGGTGAGTTGAATGCCATGTTCTGGCAACTTGAGATGGAGAAGGACGAGCTGAAGCAGAATCTCATGGCCAGCGCCCAGGAGCTGCACGAGA
>CAZVSL010000264.1:0-1533 GCA_964629935.1 uncultured Calditrichaceae bacterium
AACCGTTACTTTGCCTGCCACTGCACGCTTGTGCTCGGCTGTCTTGCTTGCCATAGACTTCGATTTGTGGCACGTCCGGGTTGCTCAACACGATCTCTTCGCAGATGTCGCCATCCATTTGCATAATGCCGAGCAATGTATTGCTTGTACCATCCATGATCACCGCGCCGGTGATGTCCATCACAATGGGATTCACAAAGCGTTGTCCCTTTTTCCGGGCCAGAATGATTTCCTTGAAATCCTTGTCGCCGTCCAACTCGGAGTAGCCTATTACCGTGGCTTTTTTGAAGTCGAGTACGACTTCATCGTCCGGTTCGGGTAGCCACCACCGATTGCTTGGATCAGCACCGTCCTGGATGGCGAGCAAGACATTCCCTTGCGGGTCGGTCTTGAAGAGTGATATCTCCGCCACGCCGTCACCGTTGAAATCCAGGCGGTCCGGAAAATTGAACCCATGGATTTCAAAAATGAAATCCCGTGTCGGCACACCCGGGATCGTCTGTTCCAGTTCGAGCTGTGCCATAAGGGTCGTGCTGAATGCAAGTGCCATCAAGGTTGCAAAGAAAATTGCAAGGGATGATTTGTTCATTTGTTTTTTCCTTATGTTATATAGTGACGTACTGTCTTTGATACTATTTCAAGAACAGCATGCGTCGGGTTTGCACCGCTTCGCCGACTCTTAGCCGGTAGAAATATGGTCCGCTGCTGAGCAAGCGACCCGCGTCATCGCGACCATTCCAAGTGAGACTGTACTCGCCGGCAGTCTTTGTTCCGTTTACCAGCGTGCGCACCGTTTGTCCCAACGCGTTGAAAATGGACAGCTCTACTTCGCCGGACTGCCGCAACGAATAGGAGATGGTCGTACTGGGATTGAACGGATTGGGATAGTTCTGCGACAGGGTAAAGGAGTGCGGTTGCGGCGCCTCGTCTGAGATTCCGGTCACATCGCCCATGCCGAATTTGGCCAAAAAGATGTCGACCTGCCCGGGGCTGTTCAGCACGGTTGTTCCGAAAGAGACCGGACCTTCAAACAATCCGGTAATATAGGTATTGCCCAGGCCGTCAGTGGCGATCCCGTTGGCTTCATCGATGCCCGCCTCGCCCGTCTGCACGGCCTGAATAAAACTGCCATCCGTGTCGTACTTGGCAATAAAAACATCCTTGAACGTGCTTGTGAGCGTGGTGTCGCCAAACGTGGCAGTTCCGACGAAAAAGCCGGTGACAACAACATTGCCGGAATTGTCCGAAGCAATGGCAAAGCCCTGATCCAAATCTCCTCCGCCAGCCTGCCGCACCCAGAGCAACGTGCCGTCAGCGTCGTATTTGGCAACGTAGATATCGCCCGAACCCGCACTCGTCAGAGTGGCGCCGCTAAAATTGCCCGTTTGTTGAAAATACCCGGTGACCACGCTGTTGCCGAGGTTGTCCGTCGCGATGCCGTAGGCAAAATCGTCCCGGCCGCCGGCTTTTCTGGCCCAGAGGAAATTGCCGTCGCTGTCGTACTTGGCAACAAATGTGTTGAAAAGGCGTGTG
>CAZVSL010000264.1:1543-8399 GCA_964629935.1 uncultured Calditrichaceae bacterium
GTGCTGGTCAGGGTCGTATCACCAAAAGCTGCTGTGTTGGAGAACTTCCCGGTGACGATGAGATCGCCCTGTATGTCGGCGGCGATTCCATTGCCTTCATCAAAGAACGGGCCGCCGGCCTGCCTGGCCCAAAGGAAATTGCCGTTCATATCGTATTTGGCGATGAAGATGTCAAACTGCCCTCCGGCGACAAACGTCGAATCGCCAAAGGAGGCGGTTTCGGAGAAGTATCCCGTCACCAGACAATTCCCCTGATCATCTGTGGCCACACTGTTGGCGCGGTCGAGTTGGGTGCCGCCGTCGCTGCGCACCCAGAGCAGGTTGCCGTCCGCGTCGTATTTGGCGATGAAGATGTCGTCCGAGGCGCGGCTGGTGAGGGTGGTAGTCCCGAAGGTCGCCGTGCCGGCAAAGGCTCCCACGACAATGATGTTGCCGGATCCATCCGTGGTGATACCGTAGCCGGAATCCACACTGATTCCGCCGGCCTTCACGGCCCAGAGAAAGTTGCCGTTATTATCGGATTTAGCGACAAAGATGTCGCCGAGGGGACCGTCACTGGTGAGGGCCAGATTTCCGAACGTCGCAGTTCCGCTAAATGAGCCGGTGATGATGACATTACCGGAGCCGTCTGAAGTGATGGCCGTTCCCATGTCAGAGGTCGTGCCTCCGGCCTGCACGGCCCACAGGAAGTCATCTGTTTGGGCATGAATGGTGGCGGTTGCCATTGAAACCAGCGCCGCGATAAAAAGCAGTAGCTTTGTCATCTGTTTTCTCCTTATTTTGTGTGCATATTTGCATGTCGTGCTGGCTTCAGGCCTTTCCCGTCTTCTCTCTCCGGCGCCATCACATTCGGCGCCGTGAAACGGTTGACCTGCTGAAGCGTGCACTACGAACGGGTGGCCGTCCTACTTCAAGAAAAGCATGCGCCGGGTTTGTGACGCTTCGCCGACCTTCAAACGATAAAAATATTGGCCGCTGCTTAGTACGTTTCCAGTATCATCGCGGCCGTCCCACGTAAGGCTATATTGACCGACGCCTTGTGTTGCACTCACCAGCGTGCGCACCACCTGACCGCGTGTATTGAATATCTTCAGCTTCACTTCGCCGGTCTGAGCCACAGAATAAGAAATGGTGGTATTGGGATTAAACGGATTGGGATAATTCTGGAAAAGTTGAAAATGGATGTTCTCGGGATCGGAATTTTCCACCGAAGTCGCTGTCATCGCCCCGTAAACCACCACCGTGCTGTCGGTCGTATTCAGCCCGATGATATCCTCGAAGCCGTCATTGTCGACGTCGTTGACATCGAGGGTGACGAAATCTTCGGCGATGGTGTGCACCGTGCCGTCGAGCGTCACGGCCAGGTTCGCACCGAAGATGGCCTCTTTTTCGCCGTCGCCGTTGACGTCCACAAATCCGTGAAAGCTTTTGAGAATGTTCGTTCTATGCTCCTGGGGAAAAGGAAACTGCCACAGGACTCCCAGATTATCTCCGCCGCGAACAACCATGCCAACGAGCTGAGCGTCCTGGTTGCGGATGAGCACTGGAATGTCGGCCCATCCGTCGCCGTTGATATCCATGTCATCACGGGGATCAAACAGCTCCGGATCGTAGGCCAATCGTAAACCCGGCTCGCCCTGAAATTTTGTTGCCAGCACATAGTCGCTGCTACCGGTCTGTGACAGAGAAGGACCGGTTTCGTCCTCCGTTCTACCGGATGGACTTCCGGTCATTTCACCGACGATGTTGAAAATGTTATCCTGTTCGATGAAGGTAGCGATGGCCGGCCTGCCGTTGGGCAGTCGCAGGATTGACACAATCCGCTCTTCGGCCAGGTATGCAACTTGATTGTTCTTTATGGCGATGAGAATGGCGATGATTCCGTTTGCCGTTTGAATGGAAATGATGGCGTGGGTTTCGCCGGAAAAATCTACAAAACCGAGCAGGTGAACGATATCGGTATCATCCCAAACGTTTCCGGGAAGCGTTGAGAGGCAATACTCCCAGAGCAAATCCCGGTTGACCGGATCAACTACCTTGAGACTACACCCCTGGATCACGGATATCTCCGAAATCCCGTCGCCATTGACATCCCCGGTTGCTATATGCGTGCCTTTTATCTTGTTGAGCGCCGGCCTGCGGTCCGGGAACTGAGCGATCACGCCGATTTCCGCAGCCACGCTTGTGCCGAAAAACGTCAACACACAAAAAAACAGAAGCATCCGTTTCATTTGACCTTCCAAATCTATTGATGAGAATGATTGAGTGAATTATTCGAGTATCGGAATTTCCGTAGGGATTGGAAAAGATAGGAATAAAAGAGGGGACTCTCTAACGCAGACCGGACAAAGAATGACGCTTGCGGGACATTTGGGTTGTACGTCAGGCCTGCCAACACGTACGTAGTGCGCGCTTTAGCGTGCCTCATTCCATGCGGACAAGAAGTGGCCTGTTATCTCTTCGATGTCATCAAAGAGTATAAGCAATGGTTTCAGAAAGCTTGATGACGTGGCGGGCTAAAGCCCACCCTACATACGCTTATGTGCACGCGCTAGGTATCTGAAGCTTCGGATGGCAGTATACCGAATTCATCACGGAAAACTTTGGCGAAGTGGGAGAGACTGTTGAAGCCGACCTGAAATGCAACTTCCGAGACGGAACCAGCTTTCTGTTGAAGCAAATTCCGGGCACGGTGTAGTCTCACCGAGCGAATGAGCTCGCGCGGAGATTGACCCGTCAACCCGCGTACTTTCCGGTGCAATTGCCGTGGCCCGATGTGTAACTCATCGCTGAGCTTTTCAACGCCAAAGCCCTCATCGGCCATGTTTTCTTCAATGAATGCCATGAGCTTTTGCAGGAAGGCCTCATCCACAGAGGTCACGGCGACTTCGCGCGGTCGCAGCAAGCCTTCGCGCACAAAACGCTGCCGCAGCTTACGGCGCTGCTCGATAAGGTTGCGGCTGCGGACAAGCAGTTCACTGGCGCTGAAGGGTTTGACCAGATAATCGTCAGCGCCGGTTTCCAGCCCCGTTAGTTTATCCTGTTCCCCAGCTTTTGCTGTTAGCAGGATCACCGGGATGTGGCTGGTTCTCTCATCAGTCTTGAGGATTTTACAAAGCTGATAGCCATCGCGCTCCGGCATCATGACGTCACTGATAACCAGGTCAGGGATTGATTCTGCCGCCTGTGCTGCGCCCGAACGGCCGTCGCTGGCTTCAATGACCTGATATTCCGGCGGCAGACTTGCGCGGATGTATTGTCGCATGTCAGGGTGATCGTCGACCACAAGGACAATCGTGGCTTCCGCCTCCGGGCTTTCCTGGCTGCAAGCCGAGGGCGGGTTTTCATGTATTGCGACCCGTTCTTCAATCTCCGCTGGAGGCAGAGCAGGCTCAAAGTCTTCTGCAGCGTATTCAGCGGCAGGCGACGCAATGTTATCTGGACTCAGGTGCGCCTTGCCAACAGGCAGGCGGACGATGAATTCACTGCCTTTGCTTTCTTCACTGTTGACCTCGATTTGGCCGTGATGCAGCTTCACCAATTCTTGCGTCAATGCCAAACCGATACCGGCGCCTTCATGCTGACGAGTGGAACTGCCGTCGAACTGATAGAAGCGGTCGAAAATATACGGCAGCCGTTCTTGCGGAATGCCGATGCCAGTATCCCTGACCTTGACCTCTACGAACTTCGTTACAGGAACAGACGAAGAGTGCATGTCTTTGCTTTCTATAACTGTAACTTCCACCTCAATCCTGCCGCCTTTCGCCGTAAACTTAAATGCGTTCGAAAGCAGATTGTAGAAAATCTGCTCGATTTTGTCGCGGTCGAAATAGATTTCCAATAAATCTTCAGATAGTTCCACACCTTCGGGTGGCTGAAAGGACAAAGTGATCTGCTTCTGTTCTGCCAGCGAGGCAAAGGACATCACGATGCTTCGTAAAACAGCAACCAGATCGCCGCGGCTGGCCTGAAGCTGCAGCCCGCCTGACTCCAGTCGGGACAAATTCAGCAACTGATTGATCAGGCGCAACAAACGACGGGCATGACGCCGCATCATGCTGAGTTCCTCGCGATTGGGTTTATTGTGAAGACTGTTAATTTGCTTCTCCAGTGGGCCCAAAATCAGGGTAAGTGGTGTTCGAAACTCGTGGGAGATGTTAGCAAAAAAGCGCGATTTCATGCGGTCGAGTTCTTTAAGTTTTTCGGCTTGCTCGCGGATTGTGGCCGTGCGCTCGTCAATAATCTTCTCTAATTGCGCAGTCTTACGTTCCAGATGTCTTACCCGCACCCTCACGATGGCAAAAATTGCGGCTGCACCAGCAATGGAATAAAACAAATAGGCCCACCAGGTCTGATACCATGGCGGCAGAATTGTCAATGGATAGGACGCCTCCTGACTAATCTGCCCGTGGACGTTCCTGGCACGCACTCTGAAGACATAATCTCCGGCCGGAAGGTGCGTGTAGTCCTTGTGAGGTTCGGGACTCCATCGCGACCAGTTGTTGTCAAAGCCATCAAGCTTGACCTTATAGCGATTTGCTGTTACGTCATCAAAACTCAAGGCTGCAAATTCAAATCGCAGCAGTGAATTGTCGTGGCTGGCGATACAGAGGGGTGACGCTTCAGAAACGGCTCCGCCGTGGTAGAATACCGTATCCGCCGAAACGCCACGCACGCTTCTGATGAGCACCGCGTAAGAACTGGCATGCGTTTGCTGAAAATCAGAGGTGTAACGCGCGATGCCCTCAGAGCCGCCGAACCAGACCACACCGTCCTGCTCCGGATAAATCATGTACACATTGCCCAGATCATTGATGCGCCGAAAAGGTGCATCCAGCCATTCATAGCCGCCGTCGGACTGAGGTACAGCCTTGCCTGCCAAAGTTCGTTCTCCGATGTTTGCCACCATCCAGACGTTTCTCTGCGTGTCCTCGCGGATGAAAAAAATTGCACATGTTGTATCCGCAAAGGTGGAACCGAAAGATGAATCCGGCAGAAATCGCTCCAGATGGCCATCAAACCGCCGCAGGCCTTTTAACGTGGCATAAACAATCCGGTTGCTAACCAGGGCAGGTACAATTCGTCCCTGCGGCAGGCCATGTTTCTCGCCGTAACGGGTCAGTTCGGCTTGAAGCGTTTGACCAGAAATACCGCGAGTTTGTTCGTTGAGCTGAATCTTAAGGACGCCTTCGAACAGGGTTCCAGCCCACAAGGTTCCGTCTTCGTCTTCAACCAGTCCAATGATTCTTTCATCGATGTCTGCAAAGCGCCGGGGTGGCAGCCAGTGGCCGTCATTTAGTCTCAACTCTGCGAGACCTTCTATCAACCCGACAAACACGCGATTTGAATCCTGACCCGATTGATAGAGCGATTTGGCCCGGAGTTCGTTTATCGGAACGGCGCGGGCGCCTGTGATCTCGAACATGGCGTTCTGAGTGGCGACAATCAGGCGGTTGTTAACTGTCAGGAGCCAGAAAGAAAGCTTAGCGATTCCCTCAACCCGTCTGAACCGTGCAAACGGCCAGGCCTTGTCATCAAGGTAGGATACGCCGCGGTCCGAGGCAGCATAGAGCGTCCCATCATGCCGGTGCAGCGATTCGACAAAGCTCTCGAAACCGTTGGCGCTGTAAAAGCGGGAAATTGGCGCCGGCGTTTCGACCCGCGCAATACCATTGTTGAGCGCCAACCAAAGTCCGCCCTGACGGTCGGGATAAGCAGCTAACACGACATCATCCCGAAGTCCGCTGGCTTTAGTTAGTATCTGGCACAGATTGCCGGAGCGGTCGATTAGAATAGCGCCGCGGGTAAGTGTGACCAGTGCGATCAGCCCATTCGGCAAATTGACAGCATCTCTTACCTGTGCTGTGTCTAACAGTGAATCCACCTCCGTGCTGAATTTCTTTGCCCGGACGCCATCATATAAGAATAAACCATGCGCGAATGTTACGATGAGAGAGCGGGTGTTATCGAATGGCAGTATGCTCGGGACATGACTGTCGGCAAATTGTGCGCCGCCCGGCGCCAGATGCAGGGAGTCATTGAGCATGTACAGGAGACCAATGTCCCGCTGTGATATGTAGAGCTTGCCACGAACTGCGAAAGCAGAACCTAATTCCGGTTGCGAATGCCAGATACGCATTCGACCATCTTGCCAGCGGATTAGTAGGTGGCGAGTCCGAAAATAGATTGCATTGTCAAGGTGGACGGTATCATAAACATCTTTGAACCGGCGGTGCTCCGCGGGAATCTCATCGAGCAAGGAGGTATAACGTAACCGGCCGTTTGCCTCTGATGCGAGGAAACCCAGCTCACCCTGAGCGCCAACGTAAATGGTATCACCCACCACACAAAGAGAGCGGACCAGCGACTTATTGGGTATTGGAATGCAACGCCAGGATACGCCATCATAGACCAAAACGCCCTTGTGATTACCGAAATACATGAGGCCGCGTTGATCCTGCACGGGCGAAAAATTCTGGATTTCACCACCGTAATCTTTGGGACTGAAATTTTGGATATACGGCAGGCCGACTTCTCTCCAGAGCTCGGACCGGGCAGGAGCTTCCTGTGCCTGCAAGGCAAAATTGTACAAACACAAGCTGACCTGGAGAATGGTGAAAGTTGCTCTCGGGAATAACACAACAGCTCCTCAAAAAACTTAGCCAAATGTAGCACAATCTCGATGTGCTTTGCAATATCTTTCCAGACTGAATTTGAATTATTGGGCAGACCTAACTTTGATTATTCACAAACTGGCATTTTACGCTCAAAATCGAAGTTCTGAGTTTTGGCCCGCCTGCACCGCTCAACAACAGCGGAGCTAACTGAAAATTTCACGTAGCAGTCACTATTTCGC
>CAZVSL010000265.1:0-8395 GCA_964629935.1 uncultured Calditrichaceae bacterium
CACCGCCTCTTTTCGTCTACCAATAGCGTTGTATGCTTGACCTTTCATGTACTCCTCTAATATGATTAGTTGAGCTCAAGTTTCTCGGGTTTTTGAGCGGTATGCGGATGTGAATCACCAGCATAGACTCTGAGCTTTTTATACATCTTTCTGCCAAGTTTGTTGTGGGGCAACATTCCCCACACAGCTTTTTGCAAGATTCGCTCCGGCGCCTTCGTCATCAAAACTTCGTATGAGTCAGAACGCAGTCCCCCCGGGTAACCACTGTGTCGGTAATAGCGCTTCGTAGACTGTTTCTTGCCCGTTACCCGAATCTTTTCGGCGTTGATCACGACAACGTGGTCGCCTGTATCCATGTGCGGGGAGAAAATCGGCTTATGTTTGCCGCGCAAGATCGTTGCTACCCGGCTCGCCAACCTTCCCAGGACCTGGCCATCCGCATCGATGACTACCCACTTCCTGTCAATCTCTTCCGGTTTTGCGATGTAGGTCTTCACCACTCTCTCCTTATTGAACTTTTGTTTTTCCCAACTATGCAAGTTCGCAAGATAAAAAAATGAACCCTAATAGTCAAGATATTTTCTTGAGGACACAACTTGTGTTATCAATGCCTCATGCTTAGCCCAAATCACTTTGTCAAATGTGAATTGCGCTCGCAGGTCAATCAAGTTGATCCTCGAAAACATAAGCAAGCAGTTTGTAAATCAGTTTGGCAGCGACAAAATCTGAAGCCGGCAGGTTCTGGCGGGGCGACAGCTCTACCACGTCGAAACCAACCACTTTGCGGGATTGGCAAATACGACGCAGAAAGCCCAGCGTGTCATACCAGGACAACCCTCCGGGTTCAGGTGTACCCACAGCCGGAACCAGAGCCGGATCGAAGAAATCCAGATCGATGCTTATGTACACGGGCTCTCCCAATGCATCGAGCGCCTGCTGCGACCATCTCTTATTGAGTACCATCTCATGGGCATAGAACAGACGCGAGTCTTTTTTCAATAATTCCCGTTCACCTAGGATTCCGCTACGGATTCCCACGCCCACAGAGGGGCACATTTCCTGCACCCTGGCCATAACACAAGCGTGATTGTAGGGGGAGCCTTCGTACTCATCGCGCAAATCCGAATGCGCATCCAGTTGCAGCACCCACAAGTTGGGATGATGCTTAACAAAGGCGCGCACCATGCCGACCGTAACCGTATGTTCGCCTCCTATGCCCACTACGAATTTGTCTTTTTTCAGCATCTTCTCACATTCAGATGCGATTCTTTCAACTGCCTGCTCAGGCTCGTCATCGAAATCTCCAAAGGGGCTGACGGTGGCGATGCCCACCTGATATGGCTCGGCGTCCAGCTCCTCATCATACAATTCCACCTGCGTCGATGCTTTGATTATTGCCTCCGGGCCAGCCTGCGTACCTTTGCCGTAACTCGTAGTCTTTTCGTACGGCAAACAAAGGATCGCGGCCCTGGCTTGTTCCAGGCTCGAAAAATCAGCAGGCAGGTCAAGAAAAACGGACTCTCTTGCAGCACTCATCTCATGATTTCCCATAGTTTCTATAACAGAACTGCTGCTGCCAACACAGTTGTCCACAGGCCATTTTTGTCTCCAAGCGCAGACTGTGTAATGTGACGGGTGGTTACGATCTTGTCGCTGATGCGCCAGATTTCCTTCTTTTCATCCCAGGATGAGTCAGGATCGAACTCCACGCCCAATATGGTTGCCAGCATACCTGCGGCCAAATCTTCAGCGTATTCACCGGCAGCGTCGTCTGTTTGGCCAAAGCTGTGGTGTTCAGACAAATAACCGTACATGTTTCGATCCCGTGGTATGGCAACGCCCACAGAAGCAGCCATGAGACGACGGGGCTCGTTGGCTTGCGCTTCACTGATCACGGTGTACAGGATCTGGCCAGCCTTCAACTGCTCGAGGCCGGCCTTCCTGGCAATGATCTTGCAGTTTGGCGGGAAAATACTTGATACGCGCACAAGATTGTATTCAGCAATACCGGCATCCCGAAGGGCCATTTCAAAGCTGGTCAGTTTTTCCTTGTGTTTGCCAACCCCCTTGGTGAAGAATATCCTCGATGGAACAAACAATTCTTTGCACCTCCACTAAAATTTGGATTTGATGATCTTGCGGAATCGCGAAGCCATATCAGGCCGGCGCAGCCGCCTGCCACCATTTTCCTTTGTTATACAAGCCGACGACACGACCTTTGAGTTCCCAGTCATGGAATGGTGTGTTGCGGGATTTCGATCTAAATTTTCTCTTATCCACAACCCACTCCGCCTTCGGATCAAATAGTGTAATAGAGGCGGGCTTGCCTTTCGTCAGAGTTCCGCGTTCCAGACGCAAAATCGACGCTGGCTCACGAGTCATTTTTGCAATTGCTTCGGATAAGGAGAGGATGCCGGGCTCGACGAGATACTTGATGATGAGGCCGAGCGCGGTTTCCAGGCCAACGATACCAAACGGCGCCTGATCGAACTCGACTTCCTTCTCTTCGATAGCATGCGGGGCATGGTCGGTTGCAATTACATCGATGGCGCCATCTTTTAAGCCTGCAAGCATCGCCGCAACATCTGCTTTGCTGCGCAATGGCGGGTTCCTTTTGAAATTGGGATCGTAAGAGCTGATCGCTTCATCGGTCAGGGTGAAATGGTGTGGCATCACCTCACACGTCACGCGCACGCCTTGCTTTTTTGCCTGCCGAACGAGGTCGACCGAGCGCGCCGTAGAAATGTGGGCAATATGCAGCTTGCCGCCGGTGAATCTGGCAATTTCGATATCCCTCGCCACAATCACGTCTTCGGAGACGCCGGGTATGCCAGGCAGGCCGAGACGTGTTGAGACCGCGCTCTCATGCATGGCGCCGCCATGAGACAGCGTTCTATCTTCACAATGGTCAATGATGGGAACATCGAACATTTTGGTATACTCCATAGCGCGGCGCATCAATTCGGCCGTTGCCACAGGATCGCCATCATCTGAAAAAGCAACCGCTCCGGCCTCCACCAGGTCTCCCATCTCCGTCAACTGCTCGCCGGCGCGCGCTCTGGTAACTGCGGCGATCGGGAAAACATCCACCAGCAAATTCTTCGCATCTTCCTTTAGAAATGAGATAACTTCGGCCGTATCGGCCGCCGGCTGCGTGTTCGGCATGGGACACACGCTGGTAAATCCGCCGGCCATGGCGGCCTCTGAACCGGATTCCACCGTCTCTTCATCTTCACGACCCGGTTCACGCAGGTGCACATGCATATCGATCAGTCCAGGACACAGCACCTTACCCTTGACATCGATGATTTTGCCATCAAAACCGCTCGCCTTGATCTTGCCAATTTGCTGCAGCTTGCCGTCTTCAATCACAACATCTGCTTTTTCCGGCGCGGTTTTTTCCCCGTCGACGACAAGCGCATTGGTAAAGAGTATTTTGTCTATCTTTTCTGTCTTGTCTGAAAATGTCATGAATGTCTCCAGCAACGTATGAAAACAGCGCTACGCTTCGCTCTCTGATTCTTGCAGGCCGCTGAGCAGATAAAGTACGGCCATACGGACAGCCACGCCATTGGTAACCTGATTTAAGATGAGTGAAAAGTCACTGTCTGCCAGTTCACTCTCTATTTCAACGCCCCGGTTGATTGGGCCAGGATGCAAAATAGTGATGTCTTTGCCGGCTTTTTCGAGTCGCTTTCGGGTCACGCCAAACAGGGCGTGATATTCCCGCGTGGTGGAAAACAGTCCTTGCTGCTGACGCTCCAATTGTATGCGCAGTACGTTCAGCACATCGGCCCAGGCGATGGCCTCATCAATATTATAGAAGATTTCGACATCCCAGTGTTCAGCCTCGTAGGGCATAAATGTCGAGGGGCCACACAGTCCCACTTCTGCGCCCATGGCGAGCAAGCCGTATATGTTGGAGCGCGCCACCCTGCTATGGGTAATATCGCCCACAATCGCGACCTTTAGGCCTGCGAGATCGTCAAACTTGTGGCGCAAGGTCATCAAATCCAACAAGCCCTGGGTTGGATGCTCATGCTGCCCATCTCCGGCATTGATGATAGCGGCGTCGACGCACTGAGTTAAGAAATAGGGTGCGCCTGCAGAGCCATGCCGGATGACCACCATGTCTATTTGCATGGCCTCGATGTTGCGTGCTGTATCTCGCAGAGTCTCGCCCTTCTTGACCGAAGAAGTTGACGCGGAAAAATTTACAGAATCCGCGGACAATCGTTTCTCAGCAAGCTCAAAGGAGATGCGGGTGCGCGTGGAGGCTTCAAAAAACAGATTGACAACGGTTTTGCCGCGCAGGGTTGGAACTTTTGGTATGGGACGGGAAAGGACTTCTTTGAATGACTCAGCCGTATCGAGAATGTGTGTGATCTCTTCTTTTGAAAAGCCTTCCAAACCTAAAAGGTGTTTGCGATTGAATTCCACCGATTACGATTCCTCGTCAATCTGGGTTAGAAAGACACCATCCTGGTCGTCGATCTCCTTGAGCTTAACTCTGATTTCCTCGTTTGGTAAGGTCTCGATAGCTTTGCCAATATAGTCGGCACGAATGGGCAGCTCGCGATGGCCACGGTCTACCAGAACAGCGAGCTGTATTGCCCGTGGCCGGCCAAAATCTACAATCGCATCAAGGGCAGCACGGACAGTGCGCCCCGTATATAACACGTCGTCCACAACGATGACCGTCTTATCGTCGATATCAAAATTGATCTCGGTGGTCTGCACCACCGGCTGTTTGACCTTCTTGTAGACATCATCCCGATACATAGTGATATCCAGCACGCCAAGCGGCAGCTCCTTACCCTCGATGGTCTGAATTTTCTCCTGCAGACGTTTCGCCAACGGCAACCCGCGTGTGCGCACACCGAGTATGACCAGGTTTTCCACGCCCCGATTACGTTCGATGATTTCGTGAGCCAACCGCGTGAGTGTGCGATTGAGTCCGGCTGCATCGATCATTTCTGTCATGTGGTGTGTTGCCATCAGGCGTGCCCATTGTACAAAAAAGCCTTCTACGTGAAGCAACGTGAAGGCAATAACAAGGAACGGAATTTCGTCTTTGTGCGTGTATGGCCTTGAAATCCGGCGCTAATGATACAAATAATTTCATTTATTGTCAAGAAAAATCACCGGTATAGGGACATCCGGTTGTTGGTGAGAAAACACACAGCTCACAAATAAAAAAGGGAGCCAAAAGACTCCCTTTTCTGAGGTTCTATGCTGTCCTGAGTGGTTAATCGCTGCCGATTTCACCTTACTCCAGGATGAAATCTTCGGGGTTTTGTGGGTGGCCGTTCAACCAGACTTCATAGTGCAGATGTGGTCCGGTTGCACGCCCGGTATCCCCGGATTCGCCGATCAACTCCCAGCGTTCCACGCGCTGGCCTTGCTTGACCGAAATCTTGGAGAGATGGCCATACAGCGTCTTATAGCCATAGCCATGATTGATGATGATAACCCGGCCGTAGCCCTTGTTCAAGCGATATCGTTGGCGGGTAAATTCAACAGTGCCGGCCGCGGCTGCATACACTTTGGTGCCGTATCTTGCCGACAGGTCGATGCCGTTGTGATGCTTCACGCGCTCAACAAACGGGTCCTTGCGAATGCCGAATTTGTCCGTGATTCGGGCGCCCAACACTGGTTTGATCGATGGTATGTGTTTGATCTGCTTCTGTGTCTGCAAGAATTTATCTTCGATCACACTCTGAATTTGAGTAGCCCGGTTCACACGTGATTCCAGCGTCCTGAGATATTCCGCCATCTTATCCGACTGATATTCATAGTCGACTGGCATGGATGCCATCATCACATCCCGTTTGCTCAGCAGATGTTTGGCAGCCCTGGGCGTGTCAACATCCGTTGAAGACAGACCGACCAGGACTTCGAGATCCTCGGTATCTTCTTCCAGCATATTGAGTTTGCTGTTGAGGTTCTCGATGGTGCCGTGCAATGACTTGATTTTCTTTTTGAGATACTGGTTTGTCCCGACTAACGAGCTGTTTGTGCTGCTCTGATACAGCTTGTTGCTGAGTGAAACAGAGCCCAAAAAAATACCGGCCACGACAAACGCAGTGACCAGTATGTAGAAAAGCAAACGCTGCAGGCTGAATTCAAACTGACGAAAATCTGTCTCTCCGGTCGAAAAAAAGATTAATCGTATCTTGTCCAATCTACTCGGCGCCTTTATCTTCATTGAAATCTCTCACCTACGCATAAGTTAGTATTCGGATACCGCTTGAATCGACGTCTGAACAGGGCAAAACCCCTCTCCCTTGCAGCATTCAGCACGTCTTACGGATTGTTTTTGGTCGGATGTTGCTTAAAATGAATAGCCTGGTGAATACAGGAAATGCAAATTGTATTCCATCCCTTGACCAAAGCGGCTTGCCACAGTTAGTGTGTAATAACTAACACCTGAATTTACAATACTATAATATTATTTCGGTTCAAAAGTATTCCCGTGCGCGCGACGCTTCGTGGCATCGAATCTGGCCCATCATGAGACACATCCGAGACTGCGAAAAAATACGAGGGCGTGCTAGAGAATATAACTGTCTTCTGCCCGATTCTCCATCAAAGTTTTTGTAACATTCGCTTTTTCAAAAGCGCAAACTCATATAGAACATGATAATACTCATGATGAGCAGCACGATGCCTGATAGTCTGCGATGTGCGAATGAGCGATGGTCCGTGAAGATCATTTTGTTGCCGATCTCACTTAACTTGATTATGACATCAGGAGCAAACCAGAAGAGCAATGCAAACACCAGGAAAACCAACCCGGCGAACAGGAAGATGGCCATAGTACACTTCTCCAAAGTCCATTTTGAAAATCAGTCTGTTAGTTCCTTCCAATAGGTAAAGTGATATTGACCGGTTGAAGGAAAATACGGCGGCGGGACATCCGCCAGCCTGGCATCGTAGTGGTAATCTTTCTCATATCCCGTTCTGTCGCCTCCCCACCAACTGAAGGTGCCCACAGGACCGCGGACCTTCTGACTCAGGGAGCCCCAGATGGTCAAGTCGCCGCGCGCATCTCCGGAACTGTAGTTTTCCACCGTAAAAGATTCATCCAGAGTTAGCAGAGCAGCGTTGATCACCACATCGTCGCGATTGGCGGTGTTGTCACGCACGATTATGTTCCGAAAGGATATCAATCCCAGCAAGTCGTCACAGCCGGCTGTCGGCCGGCCATTTGCATCAGAGCAGGCATAGCGGATATCATCGGTAATCAACATATTATCACTCGATACAAGAGTAACTTCGCCATTTAAGGTCCCTTTGACGCGCACATCGCCATCAACCCAAATCAGACCATTCAAATCAACGACGTTGGCGACTGCGTTTTCGATATCATAGATTGTTTGTCCCCACCAGTTGCGATGCCAGACGCTATAGGTCAACGTGCCGTCCGGATTAAATTCAAGCTCGGCGTGTTTCGAACCGGTGGCGTCGATGCTCAGGACCGGAGGTTCGTCGTTGCTCGCCCAATAATTGTTGACGACATCCTGCTGGGTAGGAAAAATAATGGGCGGCACGCCCAGTTGATAGCCCTCCTGAAAATCAGGATTGTAGGGATCGCCCTCATTGAACGAGTTGGCGCTGCTCGTCACTTTACCCATAAACACCGGGTCTTGCGTTATTGAAATCTGGTCATTGCTGTGGATCGGCCCTTCGATAACATCGCCGCTATTGAACCAGATGGTTCCGCCTTCGTCGCCCGTCAAATAAGCATAATAGTTGAAAGTCGTAGCTTCCACTTCAACCTCGATCGTCCTTTGCACGCCATTGACATCGCCGACGGAACGGATAGTATAGACTTTCAGATAGGTTGTGGTATTCGCATCATCAGGATCAACGGTTACGGTGTACGTGCCGGCGCCAGCCGCAACCTGGTCGTATTGAACAAACTCAGCCGTCCCCGAAGGCGGCGGGTCCTGATAGCGCAACCAGCGTTGGGTCAATTCGATACCGCTTTCCGCTAACCAAAACGCTTGCTTTGACTGTAAGTATCCCGCGCTGCCTCTGGCGTCAGATACCACGGAAACCACGGTTACGTAGCCGATGATCGAGAGGAAGAGACTCAGTACGAGCACAATGAGAATCGAGGCGCCTCGTTGATTTTGGAGTCGTTTCATAGTTAGTACTACTCGCTAGATTCGAATGAACCAGGCATTGAGCTTGTAGAAAATAGAATTGATCGCAGTACTGTTAGTAATTCGTTATAAATGCTACCATTGTCACGTCGTCGAGTTTTGGGTGATAAACCGTCACCTGCACTTGCTTGCTCGTGCCCAAATCGGTAATCGTGACGCCACGATCAAAACCGATGTTGCCGTTCACATTGGTTTCGAAAGCGTAGTTGCTTTGTGCAACATAA
>CAZVSL010000266.1:0-2509 GCA_964629935.1 uncultured Calditrichaceae bacterium
GGGCGCAAGCTCGATATCAACGCGCAAATGGCGGCACTCGAGCTATCCGTAGACAAAGACTGGCAGCGGTATCGCATCTCGGCGTTTTATGCTTCCGGCGATCCGGACCCGTCCGATGGCGCCGGTCGCGGCTTCGATACCATTTTGGACTTGCCGTTTTTTGCCGGTGGACCATTCAGCTACTGGAACACTCAGAAAATCCGCCTTCTCGGCATCAACCTGACTCAAAAGCTGAGCCTGGTACCAAATCTGCGCAGCAGCAAGATCGAAGGTCAGGCGAATTTCGTCAATCCCGGCTTGCTGCTCTTCAACGTTGGCTATGACGCAGAGCTGACGCCCAAGCTCAAAGCCGTGCTCAACGCCAATTACTTGCGCTTTGCCAGCACGGCTTCTCTGGAAGAATTCACCAACCAGAACGGTATCGCCAACAACATCGGTCTGGATTACGGCCTGGGCCTCATCTACCGACCGTTTCTCAACAACAACGCCATTTTCACTTTTTCAGCCACGGCTTTGACCCCGTTCGGCGGATTTAAAGATTTATTCGAATCTGCGACGACACAGTTTGCCCTGCTAACGCAGGTGATTTTCACCTACTGATTCTCGGAGGAAAGAATGATCTACTGCATGGATAAAAAGATAGTAAAACCGCGTGTTTCACGCAGCTTCGACGTTTGCTATTTGCTTACTGGCAAGATTCTGACTGCTTTTCTGACAGCCAGTATCATCACCGTGCTCGCCATCTCCTCCGACTCTTTTGCACAAGAAAAAAGCGATCTCATTCGTCAATCCATGGAGGATGTCGCGCGCAAAAGTAATGGTTGCCTCACCTGTCACAACGGCGTCGAGAAAATGCACAATACTCTGGCTTCACGGGCAGTAAAACTCGGATGCACGGATTGCCACGGCGGCGATGCCCGGGCAAAGACCATCGATGGCGGACACATCACCCCGAAATATCCGGAGAAGTGGAAATCATCTCGAAATCCCGAGCGCAGCTATACTTTGCTAAACGAAGAATCGCGCGAGTTTATCCGGTTTGTCAATCCCGGTGATCTCAGGGTAGCAGACGAAGCATGCGGACAATGCCACGCCACAGAAGTGCGCAATGTGCGCAAGAGCATGATGACCACATCCACTCTGCTCTGGGGCGGCGCAGCGTATAACAACGGCATCGTTTCGAACAAAGTATATGTATTTGGAGAGAGTTATAGCCAGGACGGCGAGCCCCAACAGATTAACACAGTACCCGCACCAGACTCAACAGAAATCGTCAACAAGGGCATCTTACCGTTCGTGGTTCCTTTGCCACGCTGGGAAATCACTCAGCTTGGCAACATCTTTCGCACCTTTGAAAGAGGCGGTAAGATACCTCGCATCAACGCTTCCGAAATTGGTATTCCGAACCCACTAGATGAACCCGGCAAGCCTGATATGAAACTCGGGGACCGCGGATTGGGCACACAGCTCCGCATCAGCTCGCCGGTGCTGAATCTGCATAAAACGCGCTTAAATGATCCCCATCTATCATTTTTAGGCACCAACGATCAGCCTGGCGACTACCGCTCCAGCGGATGCACGGCCTGCCACGTCGTCTACGCCAACGACCGCTCGCCGGTGCATTCGGGACCATACTCAAAATACGGCAATTTGGGTTTTACAGCGACGCAAGATACGACCATCAAGCGGGGCGAAGAGGCACATCCGATTAAGCATGAATTCACCTTGTCGATTCCATCGAGCCAGTGTATGGTTTGCCACATGCATCAGCCCAATGCCTTTCTCAACACCTACTATGGTTTCCAGGTTTGGGATTATGAGACCGATGGCGAGATGATGTATCCGGACGAACAACTGTACCTCAGCTCGGAAGAAGTATTCGAGCGCCTTGACAAGAACCCTGAGGAGGCCGTATTGCGAGGGCGATGGGGTGAACCTGAGTTTCTGAGAAACGTAGCTGAACTCAATCCGAAGCTCAAAAAATCACAATTCGCTGACTATCATGGTCATGGCTGGATCTTTCGTGCTGTTTTCAAAAAAGACCGTAAAGGCAATCTGCTCGATGAGGACGGCAAAATCATCCCATGGGCATCTGAACACAAACTGCATGGCGTGGTCCCCATCGAAGGCGTCGAACAACCCGATTGCGGCCAGGCTTGTGAGACCGCGCAAAAGGCCGTTCATCTGAAAGATATCCACCTCGAAAAAGGCATGCATTGCGTGGATTGTCACTTCGAGCAAGATAACCATGGTGATGGCAAATTGCGTGGCGAGTTTCACAACGCCGTTGAAATCCGGTGTCAGGACTGCCACGGCTCTGTCGACAGCTACGCCACATTCAAAACCTCAAACGTCGCCGCCACAGACGGCGGCCTGGATATGCGACAACTAAGCACGCCATTTGGCGACGCACGTTTTGAAATGATCGGCAGCACGCGCATTCAACGCTCCATGCTGGTGGACACGTTAGAATGGGAGATCAGTCAGGTAAAAGCCTCGCTCGATGAAA
>CAZVSL010000266.1:2519-8385 GCA_964629935.1 uncultured Calditrichaceae bacterium
TCCCAAATCCAGGGCCGCAAAACTGACGGCAGTCGGAGGCGGAATGTGGGAGGCGAGCATGCCAGTCTCTGAGTTGGCACACTCCGAAGCTAAGATGGAATGTCAGTCGTGTCACACCTCCTGGATCACCAATTGTTTTGGCTGCCATCTACCCCAGCAGGCCAACTGGAAGAAAAAGATGAACCATTTCGAGGGTTCGAAATCGCGCAACTGGACGACCTACAATCCGCAGGTGGTGCGGGACGATGGCTTTATGCTATGCAAGAACGCCAGCACCCGCGACAACAAGATCACCACCGCCCGCTCCAGCAGCGCCCTGATATTGAGCTCCCGTAATGCCAACCGCGAGCAGGTCTATTTACAGCAGCCGCCAATATCGGCGCCGGGGTACAGCAGTCAGGCATTCAACCCGCACTTTGCGCATACTGTGCGCAAGGCCGAAACGCGCAAATGCTCAGATTGTCACATTTCGGAACGCAACGACAACAATGCCTGGATGGCACAGGTGCTGCTGCACGGTACAAACTTCGTCAACTTCATGGGCAGATATGTCTATGTCGCCACCGGTGAAGATGGCTTTGAAGCCGTGCGGGTAACGGAAGTCGACGAGCCGCAAGCGGTCATCGGCAGCTATTTGCACAAACTGGCTTATCCTGATTATTACAACAAGCACCAGAGTAGCGCACTCGAACTGGAAACGGCATATCATCACGGCGGCGCCGACATCCGCACGGTGCAATTGCGCGGCGAATATGTCTACACTGCCAACGGCGCGGACGGATTTCGCGTGTACGACGTGGCCAACATCGATAACAAGGGCTTTTCAGAGCGCATCGTCTCGGCGCCGGTGTCCCCGCTCGGGCAGGATACACAGGTGAAGACGCGCTATGCCACGGCTGTCGCATTGCCGACCAACATGCCCGTCGACGCCGGCAGAAAAGCGGCCCTGGAGAATCCCTACAACCAGGAAAAACCTCTGCATCCGCTCTACAGCTACGCATACGTCACGGACAAATACGAAGGACTGATTCTGGTCGACGTCATGAACCTCGCAGATGGCGACCCCAGGAACAATTTTCTAAAACGCAACCTGACTTTCAATCCGGATGGCGCCCTCAACGGGGCAGTGAATCTGGCGGTCGCCGGTTACTACGTATATGTATTGTGCGATGCTGGCCTGGTGATCGTCGATATTGAAGAGCCGCTGGCGCCCAGGATTGTGGCAAAGGTGGAGGATTTGAAGAATCCCACGGCCATCGGAATTCAATTTCGCTATGCATTTGTCGTGGATGAAGAGGGCGTGAAAGTCATCGACATCACCTTTCCAACCAGACCGCAATTGCTCGAGGGAAGCTTTGTGTCGCTCGACGAAGCGTATGATATTTACTGTGCCCGCACCTACGCCTATGTCGCCGCTGGCAAACAGGGGCTGGCGATTGTGGACATCGAGAAACCGGACTCCATTTTTGTCGACCAGATGTTTGACGCGGACGGCAGAATGACCGACACCCGCGGTGTGAAGGTGGCTTCCACAAACGCAAGCCTGTACGCTTATGTGGCCGACGGCAAGAACGGCCTCAAGGTTCTGCAATTGACCTCACCGCAAACGCCCGGGCATCTCGGCTTCAGCCCGCGGCCGGCGCCAAAGCTCATTGCGTGGCACAAGACACACGGTTCGGCAATCGCAATCTCCAAAGGCCTCGACCGCGACCGCGCTGTCGACGAAACCGGCAACCAGGTGAGCATTTTTGGCCGCATCGGCTCCGGACCGCTAAACCTGCAAGAGCAGCGCCGGCTCTATCTTCGCGATGGCGAGGTTTACCGCGTCTCGGACACCGGCTCCGTCAGCAGAATTGCCGAGAAATAACATAATCAAATTTCGCAGATTTATTTGGAACACACAGGAACACGGATCAGACTGATCGCGCAGATCAGCGCGGATCAATAGAAATAGAACAAGATCGATGTCGATCAGTGTGATCCGCGTGATCCGAGTCATTTCCTATTTAGTAACGTGTTGATAACGATGATAAGAGCGTTAATTTTTGCGGATAACAAACATAAGCACCTCAAGCCGCAGACGGCAAATGTCACTCTGTTTGCCCTTGTTATTTTTGCATTGTTGCCAGGGATGTCACAACCGGCCTTTGCTCAGAACTACGTAACTCTTGGCTACCGCACCTGCGGCACCGGCCAAAACAATTGCCATGTTTCCGAAGGCGACTGGTGGAAAAAAGACCCGCATTACGAGACCATCCGAAAACTTAAATCTGGCGGCGGCAACCGCTCCAAACAAATTTCACAACTCTATGGCCTGCAACCAAACGACTTTCTCAAAGGGGATTCTCCTTGCGCAGTGTGTCACGGCGAGGTCACAGAAAAACGCAAGACCAGGATCATGAACACCGGCGTCAGTTGTGAAAGTTGCCACGGTCCGTCAGGCCCCGAAAAAGGCCCCGCAGCGGGATACTTCAAGATTCATCAGGTTGGCGAAAAATCGGCCGGGCCGGGCAAAGACACAAAACGTGAAGGCTATCGCAAGGGCTTGCAGGCTGGCATGCGCAAGCTTTATGATCCGGCCACACGGGCACGGGAATGCGTGCGCTGCCACTATATCAACGAAAAAAAATTGCTGGAAACCGGGCATCCGACCGGCGAGACCTTCAATTATGTGCGTGGCATCGAGAACACCGTATCCAAACATTGGGAATATGGAATTCGAACGGTTGATTTGGACAACTCGTTTTATGAGCGGGAAAAACAAAAGCGCGGTCCCATTCCCGAGTTCACGGTAAAGAACCTGGCCATAGCGCCTCCCGCAAGCACTGCGGCTGAACCCATCATAATCTACCGCGACCGGACGCAGCCGCCATGGCTCAATCCGGATAACACCATCGCCATTGAGCCATTCGAACCACAAGTTAGCGACACAACCTCCGTTGAATCAATGTTGTTACAGATCAAGAGGTACATCGACTACGTGCATGAAAGCATCAGGAACAAATGATGGCTGACACATTTACACCGACACAGATCAAACGTATCGAACAATACAAAGACCGCTGGACCTCCTACGGCGCCCACACAGGCATTCTCGAGTTGTCCGAGATGCTCACACCGGCACAATTAAGGCAGTATGAGATTTTCAAGCCCTATGACGACGCTTTTTTGGAAAAGATACGGCCGGATGTCTCAATCGCGCAGTGGCAGCCTGGCGTCACGTTATTCGAAGAGGGGGCCTATATCGACCTCGCGTTTTATGTCGTATCTGGCAAGGTTAAGACCTTCATTCAACGGCAGCAGCAGAAGTCTCAGGGCCGTCCGATTTTCGACGCGTTTCGTACAAACTACCGGGCGCCTGCGAGCACGGAATCTGAGTCTGACGAATCACGATACAAAACAGAGGGCGGGGAACTGACTGTATTCGAGACCAAACTCGCGCAACAGAGTAGCGCGCCGGAAATCACCTTTCTGACCACAATGGATTTCAATTTACCTTATGGTTCAGAGGCAGAGCTCGGCGAAGGTGAGATTTTTGGCGAGATCGGTGCGCTGGTAGGCTGGCCGCAGTCGGTCACGGTGCAGACAGCTACTGAGTGCACTTTGATCCAGATTCGCGTCTCTGCCCTGCGTCTGATGAAAACCAGGTCATCGGATTTGAAAGAGCGCATCGATGCCCGCTACCGTGAAACATCTCTCCTGTCGCAATTGGAATCCACACCGGTTTTTCAAGGATGTGACCCTGAGTTCCTGGAGGCGCTCAAGGACAAGGTAGACCTAATTTCCCGCAAACCGGACGAACAACTGACGCAAGAAGGTGAGCAGGCTGATGCCTTATATGTCGTAAGATCCGGATTCCTCAAACTGGCGCAGAGGTTAGGCGAGGGCGAAATCGTTGTTTCCTATCTTTCCAAGGGCATGACGTTGGGCGAGACCGAGCTGCTGCTTGATGGTCAGGATACCTGGTTGCATTCCACCTATTCCGTTGAATTTACAGAGCTGATCAAGGTTTCCCGTGACGATTTCGGCCAGTTGCTCAAAAAACACCCGAAGGCAGAAAAGCGACTATGGCAATCCGCTGTCCAGGTGATTCGTGAATCCGGCTATACCCGGAAGCATGCCGACCAGGCAGACTTCGTCGAAGTGGCGCTCAACGATGGGCTGGTTGAGGGCAACAGCATTCTGGTCATCGATCTCAATGTGTGCACCCGTTGTGACGACTGCGTGCGCGGATGCGCCGACACGCACGGCGGCGTTCCCCGTTTTGTGCGCGAAGGAGAAAAATATCGCAACTTTCTGATCACGCGCGCTTGTTATCATTGCCGGGATCCGGTATGCTTGATCGGATGTCCCACGGGTGCGATTCGCCGCACCAGCGTCGGCGATGTCGTGGCCATCAGTGAGCCGCTCTGCATTGGCTGCTCAGCCTGTGCCAACAAATGTCCTTATGATGCTATCACAATGTTCGATACGGGAGAACCCTGGCCCGAGAATGCAATTCCAGCCTCAAACCGGGGCAAGCCGATGACGCTGGCTACAAAATGCGATCTGTGTTATGATTTGAACCACGGACCGGCGTGCGTCAGCAACTGTCCGCATGGCTGCGCGGTTCGGGTTGGCAATATTGAAGAATTCCAGAAATTGCTTGCAACAAACGGAAGATTCCTGGATGCTAAATAATTATATCTTAGGAAGATGGGTTGATTCGCCGGCCTGGTTTCGAGCATTCATCGGTGGTACTGTCTTATGCATCGTTGTTTACATAGCCAATTTAATTCTGTCAGAAATCAAGCCCGGCAACGTCTGGGGCTTGACCTACGGTACGCTGGCGACGACCTTCATGGTTTGGGTTGCATTCTATGGTATTCGCCGTCGAAAGATACGCTTCTTTTCGCGTGCGAAACTGGGCCGCTCGCAAGCGTGGGTGCAATTTCATATCTATGGCGGCTGGCTGTTTATGCTGCTGGTTTTCATGCACATTGGTTTCAAGCTGCCGTCCGGGCCGTTGAATTGGTGGCTATGGTCGGTTTCGATCTGGGTTACCCTCAGCGGCATGCTTGGCGTTGTAATTCAAAAATTGATTCCACGTATGATGAGCTCTGGTCTGACCATTGAAGTTGTCTACGAGCGCATTCCGGAATTAATTGAGGAAATCAAAAGCAAAGCGGCCGAGTTGGTGAAATCTGGTGCAGAGCCCATCCAGGACCTATACGACAAGACGGTGTCGCCGGCACTGACGGCGCCAAACGTGCGACTGAGTTATTTTATCGATATTACCGGTGGTATTCAATCGCGGGTGCGTCAGTTTGATTTTGTGCGTAAGACGGTCGCCGGTGAAGACCTCGAGCGCTTGCGCCAACTGGAATCGATGTATCGTACCAAGCTGGAGCTCGATGCACATTTTACGCTGCAACGTGCTCTCAGGTGGTGGCTGTATACGCACGTGCCGGCGTCCCTGCTATTGCTGGCATTGGTAGCTGTGCACCTGTATGCGGTGTTCGTTTATTGAACATCTTCAGCCCAGGAAATGAGAACCCAGGTCAGAGTTACAAGATTTCATCATAGGGTGAGTCAGGCTTAGCGGAGTCGAAGCCTGACGGGCTATCGGTTTAACACTAGTTCTCCAAATAGCAGTCAGTGGAGAAAAATTGTGTCACCCTTCGAAGGAGCTTATCCTGAGCCCTTCGACAGGCTCTGTCGAAGGCTAGGGGTGACAGCTCGCTGTTTTAATCATAACTCCGTTTCTACCCGAAAGGATGGCTTACGCCGTGACGACAGTGTTTGGTCAGTTGGATCAGTGCTGATCCGTGCGATCCGTGAAATCCGTGTTCTTATCGTTTAGCGCAGGATGCAGGAACTACCTGAT
>CAZVSL010000267.1:0-8374 GCA_964629935.1 uncultured Calditrichaceae bacterium
GCCAGACTCAACTTCAATGTCATCTGATTTGACGACCTGTGAGATAAGATTGTTATCGATGACAACACCCATAGCGTGCTGCAATTCACCGTTCACCACATCGACGATTGTAACGTTGCTGATAATAAGCTCTTGCGCCCTTGCCAGATATACACGGCAATTCATGAAGACCAGAAACAACGTGAGGACAAACAGATTCAATACTCGGAAATGGTTTTTCATCTCGACTCCTTGTTGGTTTGTTCGGTGTCTTATCAAGCCGCCACTCTTGCCAGGCTGTGCTGCTCTAAGCGTTATCCTACACAAGACTTCCGTCCTCGGAGGGACAGCTTTGGACTCGTCCGGAGCTCAAAGCAGGGTGGGTCAAGAATACTGCTGTGTGCACCACATACTCAGGCAAATTCAAAACATCAATTACTGCTGCTCCCGCCCGAAGATGCATCACACACGCCCAACAACTCTATATCCTTCCCAACCACTCCAACTTTGCCGAGATTTCTGCGTTAAACGAGTATGACTCGGATAGGCAGCCGTAGCATACAACTCTTTCCGGTACTATTGTTTGCAGGACTGATCTTCTTTCTGCATACGGAAAGGCCACTCGAACAGGACCAGATTCGCCCCATCTCCTTGCAAACCAGAGTGGGGGACAACCCCGCCCGGAAGGAACCGCACTTCAGTGATAGCGCCTGGGCAAACACTATCCCAAAGCAGGACACGCTTTTCTGGCTGCGCAGCCTGTTTCATCTGCCAGGCCTATCGGCACAGTTTGAGCCACTCGGTATCGTGCTCAATATATCCGCCTCCTATGAGCTGTATTGGGATGGCCACCTGATCGGCGTCAACGGACAGGTAGGAAGTAGCGCCGCAGACGAGGTCCACGGCCAGTATTATCGCATATTCCTGCTGCCGGATTCTCTCGCCACGGCCGGTGAGCACACCCTTGCTATGCGGCTATCCTCGTTTGATGGCATCGAAGTCATGAGCATGGGCTGGCCGACAGTCGGGCCTTACCTAGATTTGTACAAGCGACCTCTGATTCTCATCGCTTTTCTGCATTTGCTCGCCGGCGCCTTTCTTGTAGTTTCTGTTTACTATTTCTTCATCTATTTTATCAGCTATCGCCGGCAAGCACATCTCTGGTTCGCGCTCTTATGCCTGGTGTTCGCTCTCCTGATATTGGTTGAGTTTGTACGTTATTACTACCATTATCCTTATCCATATCAATTTGTGCGCCTGCTGATCATTACCATACTGGCCCAGCTTGCATCATTCTTATTGCCCTTGTTTCTGCTGTCTCGGTTCAATGTGCCGCACAGAAAGAAAATTGCGCTGGGGATGGCTGTGATATTTGCCTTAATCTGGACCGCGCGACTGGAGCCGGACTACACCGTTATCGGTCTGGTGGCAGTCTCGTTCATCAGTTCGTTGATTGTGGCCGGGTGGGCATTACGGCGGAAGTTGAAGGGCAGTTGGGAGGCATTCGTCGGCGTCCTCGCCTGCCTGGTGGGGGTGGGTTATTTTGGGCTGACCATCTTCATGGGATTTGGTTTCCTGGTCGTATTCACCCTGCTGTCGCTTTCCATCCAGATGCGGGATGAAACAGCAGCGCGCGACGCTGCGCTGCTGCGTTCGAAGAACCTGGAGACACAACTACTAAAAAGCCGTATTCGGCCGCACTTTCTCATGAACACGCTAACCTCGCTCATATCCTGGGTAGAAGAATCGCCGAAAGTGGCGGTGGAATTCATCGAAGCCCTGGCACAGGAGTTCGAGATTCTGAACCAGATATCCGACCGCAAATCGATTCCTATTGCACAAGAACTCCAACTATGCCAGAACCACCTGAAGCTCATGAGTCTGCGCCGGGAAGTCCGGTTCAAGCTAACCTGCACCAATATCGACCCGGACGAAACCGTACCACCAGCGCTGTTTCATACCCTCATAGAAAACGGCCTTACCCACAATCGTTGCAATGGTGACGAGGTTACTTTTCAACTTTCTTATGAGCGAGGCAGGGGCTGCAAACGCTATACGCTGTTCGCGGGCGGGCAGGTTCAGGAGACAAAAGCCGCGAAGCCTTACGGCACGGGCTTGCGCTACGTTGAAGCGCGTTTGCAGGACAGCTACCCACAACGCTGGCAGCTCGAGCAACAGGTGCTGAACGACGCGTGGCAGACCGAAATCACAATCCATGACCAGGCTCATGCGAATTCTAATCATAGAAGATGAAGCGCGCATTGCCAGATACCTGGCGCGAGTTGTGCGGGAGATTCTTGGTCTCAAGTTGTCCCATCTGCAGGTATGCGCTTCGCTGCAACAAGGCAAAAACTACCTCAAACAGCACGAAATCGACCTGCTGCTGCTGGACTTGAACCTGCACGGCCAGGACGGCTTTGATGTGCTCAGGAAGCTGGCAGCACAACGATTCCAGACTATTATCGTCTCTGCTTACCGCGACCGCGCCATCGAGGCGTTCGAGTACGGCGTACTGGATTTCGTCGCCAAACCCTTCGGCAAAACGCGCATCGCAAAGGCACTGGACCGGTTTGTCCGACGATCATCCCGTTCTGAGCATCCTGCGAAGTTTCTCGCCATCCGGACCGGCAAGCGTACCAGCCTTGTTTCCACTCGACGAAGTCATCTACTGCAAAGGCGCGCGCGCTTATTCAGAGATCCATTTTCGCGACGGCACAATTGAATTGCACGACAAGCCGCTGGTGCAGCTCTGCAAGATTCTGCCGCCGGTGTTCGAGCACATCCATAAATCGTATGTGGTAAATATGACCGAAGTGAGTGATGTTCTGGTGAGTTCAGGCACAAAATACGAGCTTGTGCTCAAAGACGGTGAGAAGCTGCCGGTGGGCAGGACGCGGTATGCTAAGGTGCGGGAGAAGTGGTTTGGCTGAAAGCTGGTGATTAGCAGAAATGCGAAACTTTAGAACGGACAAGCCCCGTAAACAGCTCGGGCTCTGGCGACCAGAGCCAAAATCTCTTTGACAGGACTTGAGGAAAGAATTTGAAAATCTTGTTATCTTGTTCAACCCGTAAATCCCTTCAAAAAAGAAAGACCTGGCCGAAAACCCGGAAGATGAACGTCATTGGATGCTCGGCCTACCAGAACCCCCACTGCTGCGTCAACAGCACGTAGACTCCAAGCGCCAGATTCGTCACGGCATGGGCAAGGATACACGGCCAGAGCTGTTTCTGCTGGTATAGCAGGCCATTGTAAATCGCGCCCGCAGCCAACCCAACCAGCCAGCGGTGATGCTCGAGGCCAAAGAAGAGCACTGTCGCAGCAAACGAGAACCATGTGAATTTTCCGATTGGCACTTTCTTAAAATCCTGGTCTACGATCCAGCGAATCAAGAACGAACGCCAGAACAGCTCCTCAAAAACAGGCACGACCAGCACAGCGCCTGCCAGCCGAAAGGCAATGAGAAATCCCACCCAGACTTGGTTTTCGAACAAGAACGGATTGAATTCTGATTTACCCAGCAATGGGTAGCGGCCTTCGGGTACGATCCAGATGATAAACACAATCACGCCGATGACCCCGGCCCATACAGCTTGCTTGAACGTGACAGCCTGCCGGAGCTCATCGTATGATTTTCTAAAGTACCAAAGCGTACCCGCCACGGCGAGAGTCTTGACCGGGTACATGAAGTAGCTGCCGTGTTCAACCCAGGAGCCAATGAGACTCAGTACGATATAAACGGCAAAAGGCATGACATAGGGAAGCATGTTCATTCTCCACTAAAAATTCATCTTATGTTGGTTAACATGAATGAAGACTATTGCAAGATTTCCGAATGTGAATAATCGGCATACATTATTTGTAGATTAGCGCCGCCGGGCGCACATGTCGGAAATACGGACAACAGAACTATCTGATTTCTCAAAGCTTACAGCAATCGCCAGTAAAACTGTCGGCATCTCTGACATTCTTGGCCCGGAAAAATGAAAGTAAGACGCCATTTGTTTTACGTACTAAGCATTTAACAATATAACACTTAGCAATATACAGTCGAGCCGTGGTCTGAGTTTTGCTTGTTGCAGCCAGGAAAATTCCGGCTAAGTCACCCGACTCTATCATCAAAATGTAATTGGAGATTATTTACTATGTCAAAACTGATTGGAATTGTGCGGTCTTGCAGCTTACTGCTCATTCTGATATCCGGACCAGCCTCTGCCGGACCACTTCTGATTCTTTCTGAGGTTTTTTATGACACTCCAGGAATTCTTAATTCGGAAAGCGACGAAGAATGGATCGAAATATTCAACGCTAGCCTCAGTGCCATCGATATAAGTGGCTATACCATCGAAGATAATTCTGGCGCTTACACCATAGCAGCCGGCACCACCATTGGCTCAGGACAAACCCTTGTTTTTGCACGAGACACGGACGGTTTTTTCGATTTGTATGGCTTCAACCCTGATTTCGGCGACTTGAACCTGAGTCTGGCCAACGGCGGCGACAGACTCGACCTCAAAGATTCAGGCGGTACCTTGCTGGATATGGTGGCCTGGGAAGACTTCGTCCCGGCCTGGTCTATTGAAGCAACTGAAGGCAAATCCATCAAACGTTCACTTATGCCGACGGCCCCCGGCTCCTGGCTGAGCAATCAAACGCCCAATCCCGGCGACCCGGACGGATTGGTCGTGGTACCTGAGCCTGCTACTCTTGTTATGCTAACCGGCGGCTTGCTTGCCATGTTATCCATCCGATGGCTTGGAACCATCGGGTGGATGCGCCGCAGCAATAAATCGCGCGCTCTAATGAGCCCCAAGGGGAGCGAAATGTAACAGCGAAGGGCAAAGCCCTGGAACTCAAGCAGCAGAAACAGCCCCAAGCCCTGAAAGGACGACATAAACTTGCAGGATAGAGCACGTGGCTTCAAATTCCTTCGAGCTATCGAATATCGTATGCGGTCAAGCCAAAACAACCTTTTGTGAAAACCGAAACCTATAACAAACATGAAGCGAGGAAAGTTATGAGAAGAATATGGTTGCTTTTTGTCGTCTTACTCGTACTTGGCACAACACAGCTTTGGGCACAGCCTGTGATTCCCTATTTTCAAGGATTTGAGATAGACAAATCCGGTTGGTTTGAAAATCCTAATACACTTACACGCGTTACGTCCGGTACAGGCGGGATTACATCATCAGCCGGTTCGTATCATGCGACAATTGCAGGTTCGGGAGCAGGTGGTGCTTTTACCAGGTTCGGTGGCTACAGCGACACATGGCCGACCGGAGGCTTCGTTACCTCCTTAGACATCTATCTGGACACAAGCTGGCTGGACGGTACTGGTTTTGATTATTCAGTAGCTGCCAACGGCACGGACGGCAATCATCAGCGTGATTTTATTTTCCATGTTGGTAAAGTTGGCAGTGACCTGATCGTCAATGGCAGCAATAATTCCGATTTCTTTGCTAATTCCTTTAAACTTAACAACGAGAACGGTGGCTTTAATTATACGGTCGGCCAGAGTGGTTGGTACACGTTCCAACATGTCTTCTACAACAACAGTGGCGTGCTTGCTGTTGACCTCAATTTGCTCAATTCTTCCGGAACCCAATTGTGGTCCGTTACCCGGTCCGGTTCTGCAGATCTCATTCCCTCTGTAGTAGGCGGTAATCGCTATGGATGGTTTACTTTCGTCGATACCCAAGGTGGCGTTGCGATTGATAACACCTCACTTGTTGTTATCCCGGAACCTTCGACCTTCATCCTGTTCGGCTGCGGCTTGCTCGGCGCCGGCATCGTGTCCTGGAGAAGAAAAAGAGCGTAAGCTATTCAATTTCCTCTGTTACATAGTTGAGTAAAATGGCAGCCTCAGTTTGGGGCTGCCTTTTTTGTCTTTCCTATATGGTTTTCCCAAAGCCCTGGATGCTATTGCTGTGCAATTCAATCACGCAAAACGACAAAGCACCCGCGCGCGCCATGAATATCGCGTTACATCACCTATATTGGACCCGGAAACCCTGTGGCAGCATCGTGAGAGACTCAACCAACATGCTCGCAACCACCCGATGCCCTGCCGGCGTCAGATGGCCCTCGTTCGGATAAAACCAGTCCTCCCGCCTCGACGGATGGCCCTGTTTCAACCGTGTTGCCAGGTCGATGACCTCGATCTGCAAAGCATGCATGCGATTTATAACTTCCTGCCTTAGAAAAGCCTGCACTCGTGCCGATACCGACCACGGCCGGTGCACATAGGACTGGCCAGGGAGCAAGACCACGACAAGCGCCACCCCGCGCTCCCTGCAAACCTGACGCATTTCCTGCACGATTTCCCCATACAAGTTTACGGCAGAATCAAATCGCCCATCATCCAAATCAAGCTCGCGCTCAAACAGCCGCACGCCATGCATCTCGAACAAGCGCAAGAGTTCCAACCGATTCAGGAGATTTGCCAGGAAACCGCCTGAATTTGCAAACACGATTTGCGCCAGATCGCTCTCTTGTCCGGCCTCCGATTTGCTCTGCAATGGCACGGGGACGTTCCTGAGAGTCAATCCGGCAGATGTCATTTCAAAATAGGGCTTGGCCCGTTGCGCCTGCAACGGAAAGGGCAGCTCGTTATCAAACAAATCGTTGCCCAGATAGCTCACCAGCACCATAACATCCGGCTCGAGATGCAGAAGTCGTTCGCGAACGAGTAGATATTCCTGGTCGGTACTATATCCCGGCACCGCATAATTCCGACAGACAAGAGCGCCACCGCTCAGCTCCTGCAGATAATGTACAAAGGTCTCGTCATCATGCACGCCCAGGCCAAAGGTGAAGCTGTCACCGACAAATGCGATCTGCAGGCCGTCCTTGCCTTTCCGTGCGACCGGGTCCGTGCGAAAGCCGTGGCCATCTGTTGTGTACCGGACTTCGAAATCGTGGTGCTTGTGCGTGCCTTGCCAGTTAGGCGTCAACTTCCAGCCCAGCCGGGGATGGTATTGCATCAGGCCGGGATCCATGCGGTCGCTGGTGCGGATACGTTGTTTCTGCAGCCGCACCAGGACTTCTCCCAGGCCAAAGATGACCATCAGGGTCAGGCAAAGGGTCACGCCCCAGAATATGAGGTTTTTATTGCGGGATTGTTTGGAAGGCATTGGCAGTTGGCAGTGGCAGTGAGCAGTGGCAGTGGCAGTGAGCAGTGGCAGTGGCAGTGGCAGTTGGCAGTGGCAGTGAGCAGTGAGCAGCTAACGATAGCCAGTCACCAGTCACTAATCAAGAAACAAGATCAGCGTTGATCCGCGCGATCCGTGCGATCCGTGTCCTTTTGGAGTCATGCCTGTTGGCAGTCACCAGAGGCTACATGATTACTGCATCGCAGAGTTCAAGTCTTACTGGCTTAACTATTGAGACAAGAATAGTTATTTTGGTTAACTTTTGTGAATCCTGTAATTTCTAAATGACTCGTGAAAAACGCCTAAAATCTGTACGAAACTGGATACAAAGTTCAGAATATGATCTGGAGACGGCTGTACATATGCTCCGGACTGGGCGTCATCTTTACGTAGTATTCATGTGTCACTTGGCACTTAAAAAAATGCTCAAAGCGCATATCGAACTCCATGAAGATAAGTTTCCACCAAAAATTCACGATTTAAGAGTACTGCTGGAGCGAGCTGAATTAGAAATTCCCGCTACCAATGTAAGCATAATTAAAGAAATAGATAAAGAAAGCGTTGCAACACGTTACCCAGAAGATTTGCAGATTGTAATAAAACATTACACGAAGGGATATTGTTCACAAATTCTGAAACAAACCGAGAAAACGATACAATGGCTGAGATCACATCCGAGGTTGTCAAAGTTATAAAAAAATATATTCAAGCTCTTGAGCAACAGGGCGTGCACACCCAACAAGTTTTTCTTTATGGCTCACATGCCAAAAAAACCGCACATGCACATAGCGATATTGATCTTATAATTGTTTCTAAGAATTTCGTGGGGAAAAGTTTGTTTGAGCGCCTACACATTTTAGGTGACACGCGGTGGACGGTTCAGGAACCGATACAAGCTTATGGTTTTACGCCGGAAAAAATTCAAAACCGGGATCTGAGTGCCTTCTGGGAAGAAACCATAGAAATCGAGGCTGTCCCTCTCACTGATGATATCTTGAATGAAGCTTCATAATACACCTGGTGAACTTGTGACGTATAGTCAAAAGTGACCAGTTAACAGCTAACAGTAGCCAGTCACCAATCACTAATCACGAAACAAGATCAGTGTTGATCCGCGCGATCCGTGCGATCCGTGTCCTTTTGGATTCACGCATCAATTGGTCACGGTGGCCATGGTTTGCTGATTTTGCCCCGTGCAAGAGCTCAGCCGTCCCTTGCGGGACTTGGATTGGATGGATGGCTTTCT
>CAZVSL010000268.1:0-8371 GCA_964629935.1 uncultured Calditrichaceae bacterium
AAATACCAATTATGGCGGAGACAGTCAAGGTTTTGTCTTGACAAACTGACTACAATTAGTGATATTGGGACGCCACAGTGAGCGGGTTGGGCCGCAGAAATCTTCCAGGGGAACCTTAATCGTCACAACGCTCTCCGGAGGCCGCCATCCACGGTAAGACACTGAGGCGTTTCTTCAATCCACGCAATTTCATCATAAACAACTTGAACCGGATTCGAAGATATCAGCGGCTTTCCCTGCCCGCATAATGATTGATTTGGAGTGACAATGAAAATCTTGAAGCCTTTCCTGTGCTGCATCCTGTTTTTGAGCTTTAGTGACTGCTATGCTCAATTGGGCGACAAGTCTATTCGCATTTTTGGTTATTTTCAGAATATGTTCGCGCACCAGACCGAGCAGCAGAATCAGCAGGAGCAGAATTCGTTCAACATGCAGCAGCTCAATCTCTTTTTCCAGACGGATGTGGCGAAGAATTGGCGTGCCTTCGTCAACTTCGAGTTTTTGAACAATTTTTCATCGATCCGAAACTGGGGAGCAGCCAATTTGGAAGAAGCATGGGTTCGCTATCGCACTTCCAGGCAGTTTAGTCTTAAAATGGGTCTGCTCATTCCAACGTTCAACCACCTGAATGAAATCAAGAACCGCACCCCCATTCTACCCTATGTCATCCGGCCGCTGGTCTACGAAACCTCATTCAGCGAATTCATTGCCGTCGAAGAGTTCGCACCGGCGCGCGCGTTCATCCAGGCCTACGGATTCATCCCCCTGGAGAATAAAAAACTGGACTACGCAGTCTACCTTGGAAACAGCCCGAATGTGAGCACAGTCGGGCAACAAGTCCAGAGCGGCCTGGATACAACGGCCACCTTTCTCGTGGGCGCACGCGTGGGGTTGCGCATCAATGATCTCAAATTTGGGATTTCGGCCACCCGCGACAACGTCAACTCTTTGCAGGAAAGAGAGATAAGCTTGCAACGTGAGGTCGCACCGAGCAAGTTCCTGGAAATACCACGGTGGCGGGTGGGGTTCGACCTGGGGTATCACAAAAGCGGCTGGACGTTCGAAGGCGAGTTCATCACTGTGACGCACGATGACAAAGCCCCTCAGATAAGCATTGACAAACTCTTCTACTATGCCACTTTAGGCTACAACATCAAGGACAGATTATTTGTTTACGCCAGCTACTGGTTGACAAGACAGGACTTCACGGTCGTCTTCCCGATAGATGGCGTGCCATCAGTCGTTATCGATGAGGTTGACGTGCGCGTTCCAACCGTTGGTTTTTCCTATTCTCTCAGCGACCGCATCACTTTTAAAGCCCAGGCTGCCCGCGCTCTGATCGAAGAAGAGATAGATGCGGCGGCGCTAACAATAGATGACACATTCAACCACTTCTCAATAGCAGCGTCCGTATTCTTCTAAAACGATGGCAACCAAAAGTCTAAATACGAAGCTGTTGCTTATTATCCTATTCTTGCTTGCTGCAGGCATTGCGCCATCCACCGGCCAGGTGGCAGTCATAGCACACAAGCAAGTACCCGCGGATTCGATTGAAAAAAGCAAGCTTGTGGATATCTATACCGGCGACATCAAACGCTGGAATGATGACCTGGCCGTCGTGGTCTTCGACCTGCGGCCCAAGAACGATATCAAAAAGAGGTTTTACGACTTCCTGGGTAAGAGCACCTCCCGCATGAAATCGATCTGGCTCAAGAAGATGCTCTCCGGCGAAGGCGACCCGCCGGAGTCGTTGAAATCCGAAGAGCAGATACTCAAGAAAGTTGCATCTACGCCCGGAGCCATTGGTTTCGTCCGCGAAGAGATGGTAAGCAATCGGGTAAAAAAAATACTGGTTATCAACTGAGGTTCGGCTTCCCGCAGGCGAACTCTCGAGGTTACAAGCTACAAGATGTCCTTTGCAGATTTGAAACTCGGCACCAAGCAGACCATCGGATTTGGCATCATCCTTGTCATCATGGCGGGGATCAATATCTATTCCATCCATAAAATGGAAACCATCAAAGCAGGCATCGATGAAGTCACATCGAATTGGCTGCCAAGGGCCATAGCTATTTCCGAAATCAATCGCGGCACTTCAGACCTGCGTATCAATCAACTGCAACATGCGTTTACCACCATGGACTCCACGCGTCAGCAGCAAATCGATAACATGATTCTAATCATCGATAGGATCGATAAGAACCTGGACGTATATGACAGGCTGAAGATGGCGTCGGAGGCTCAGGGTCTCTATTCTGAAAACGAACGGCAGCTTTTTCAAGCCTTCGAAGAGAATTGGGAAGAGTATCAGGATTCCACCTTCGCATTTTTTGAGCTGGTGAGTCAGGGAAAGAATCGGGAAGCTGCTGCGAAACTGACGGGTGCTACTAAGCGTGCTTTCGACGAAACCAGTCAGGCCTTGCTCAGCCTCGTGGAAGTTAACAAGAACGATGCCTATGCGGCCGCCGCACGGGCAGAAGTAACTTTCGAGAGGACCCGCAATGTGTTCCGCGCCTTGCTGATCGCCACCGTCATCCTGTCCGGTTTGTTTGCCATCACCTTAGTACGCTACACGACCGTGCCTGTGAAAATACTCGAACACGCAGCCGGTCGCGTTGCACAAGGCGACCTGGAAGTGCAGGTAGACTTTCATGGAAAGGATGAGATTGGCAGTCTGGCCAGATCTTTCAATAGCATGACGCGCGCCCTGCGCGCGGCACTGGCGAAAACAGAGGAACAAGCTGCCAAACTCAGGAAACAGAATGAGGAGCTGGAGCGCACGATGCAGGAATTACGTAACAGCCAGGAACAACTGCTGTTGCAAGAAAAGATGGCGTCTCTGGGTCATCTCGTCGCCGGGTTGGCGCATGAAATCAACAATCCTATAGGCTCGATGAACGCCTCTGCAGATGTCGCCAAGCGCTGCATAAAAAAGTTGGAGTTGGCGCTGCAAGACAGCACGTCACTCGCTGAGCTTCACCGGAATAATGAGCTGCCAAAGGTCTTGCGTATTCTGCGCGATAATACCCGGGTAACCCTGCTTGCCGGAGAACGCATCGCGACTATCGTCCGGAGTTTGAGAAACTTTGCGCGCCTGGATGAGGCTGCCTATCAGAGAGCGAATATTCATGAAGGAATCGATAGCAGCCTGACATTGCTGGGCCAGGAATTACATAACCGCATCGCGGTCAGGAAGCAATATGGTGATATTCCGGAAATTCAATGCTATCCCGGCCAGCTCAATCAGGTGTTTCTAACGATTTTGAAAAATGCTGCGAACGCGATCAAAGATCGGGGTGCAATCGACATCCGGACTTTTGTAAGAGACAATCACATACAAATCGAGATATCCGACACCGGCTGCGGGATTCCGCCGGAACGGATTCACAAATTGTTCGATTTTGGGTTCAGTGCAGGGGATTCTCGTGTGCGGATGTCATCCGGACTTTCCACATCCTATAGTATCGTCCGGAAGCACAATGGTCAAATCAAAGTGGAAAGCAAGGTTGGCCAGGGCACCACTTTTTCTATCATGCTTCCGGTTAAATAGGTGCAGAACGCAACCACTGGTCTCTCTTTCGAGGAAACTGACTAGTCCTTCGCGCCTCATGCCTAACGCCTGAAACCACCGCCGCCGCCACGCCTGCCGCCACCAAATCGATCTTGCCGGCGCGGCTTTGCTTCGCTCACGATAATGCGGCGGCCCTTGATCTCCTTGCCGTCTAATTCACTGATGGCGCTTTCTGCCTGCTCGCGACTCGCCATCTCGACAAAGCCAAACCCGCGAGATTCTCCACTATCTCTATCTCTGACGATATTCGCGGAGCCCACGTCACCATAGGCTTTAAACAGCTCCATCAAGTCCGATGTCGTCACTTCATAGGATAGCTTGCCGATATATATCTTCATTGCCGTACTCCTGAATGATTATAGGGGAATAAAATTACGAACTGATTTCAACAAGCTCGACATCAAAAACCAGGTCCTTGCCAGCCAGTGGGTGATTGGCGTCGAGGGTTACAGTAGATGGTGAAACTGAAGATACAACAACATCGACCGTTACGCCGTCAGCAAATTGGCCGCGCAACCTCTGACCTACCTCAGGCTCGACTTCATCAGGTAAATTGTTCTTTTCTACCTCCCACACAAGCTGGTCATCACGGTCGCCATATGCTTCATTGCAGGGGATGAACAGGGATTTGGTGTCTCCGCTTGCCATGCCAACAACGCCTTTCTCAAAACCTGAAATCAGCTTGCCTGCTCCGACCTCAAATTCGAGTGGCGCCTGATCGGTACTGGAATCGAACACTGTGCCGTCGGACAGCTTGCCCGTATAATGCACTTTGACGGTATCGCCGTTTTTTGCACGTTGCATGATACACCTCGATTAAAGAATTTCAAGTAAATAAAATATGTCAGGAGCACTTGCGGAAAAAGAAAGTCACCAGGAAGAAGAAACGGCAGACTGTCAGAAGTGGCTGGCATACTGTTAAGATTTGATGTGCCACAAATCTACAATTTGTTGTAAAGAGATGCAACAGTTATTTTGCTGGCACGATTTGCAGACCAGTAGGAGCCGGCTGTTTCCACAGAACATAACCCCTGTCGCTACAAACAATTAGACTCACCTGAAGACGGCGGCAACTCGTTGGCTCTGCCCTACTCAGAACCCAGGAAGAAATAGCGGTCAAGCAAATTCACGTAAGCGCTCCAACGTTTGCCGGCTTCCTTTTTCTTAATACGCAAAAATGCATTGGCCTTGGAATCCAGCTCATCGGCATAGTACAGGATCAAGCCTTCCAGGGTCATGGGTACGACCGGCGAGGCCTGTTCGAGCTTGCCCTGATGACTTAAGATGAGATGTTGCAGTTGTGTGGCCAGCTCCGCCGGAAACCCATCCATGCGACTGATGTGTTCGGCCACCATCTGAGAACCGAGTACAATATGTCCCAGCAGTCGCCCTTCGTCGGTAAAATCGATGAGCGTTCTATATGTATAAGAGCTGATTTTGCCAATATCGTGCAGAAGTCCGGCGGTAACCAGCAGATCGCGGTTTACGCCCGGATAGGATGTTGCGACCTGCTCTGCAATGGTGGTAACGCTCAGGGTGTGTTCGAGAAGCCCGCCCAGGTAGTTGTGATGCCACAGTTTGCCGCCCGGTGCGCGCTCGAACTGCTTACGCGTTTTCTCGTCACCAAAAATGTTCACCAGGAGATTCTTGAGGTCAGTGTTTTCGATACTCGCGATCAAGTCGTCGAGCTGCTTGTTCATCGACTGCACGCTTTTGTCCGCAACCGGCACGAGCTGGCTGAGATCCACCTGGTCCTGGTCTGTAGCAGCCCGAACTTTATCGATATTCAAATGCAATCGATCTTTAAAGTTGACCACTCTTGCTTTTATCTTGACTATCTCGCCACGTTGTACAGCGTCGTAGTGCTTTTGTGCCTCATCCCACACGGAGCCATTGATTCTTCCTGAGGCATCCCCCAGCTCAAGTGACAGGTATGCTTCACCATTTTCTCGCCTGGTCCGGATTTCCTTGCGTCTCAGGACGAAGAAAGAAATGACATTTTCCCCGGGTTTCAAGTCGGCAATCATCTTCCAATACTCCTTAAAGTAAGGTGGAAAGACTGTGTCTATTCAGCCTGCGCAAACGGTGTCAGCACAAGATGGGCCGATGAACTCTGCGCGATCTCATCACGGTTCATCCGCATTTCGCGATACTCTCCATTCAGCCACAGCTCAGTTTGATCCTTGTAATGCGGGCTCAGGCGTTGTCCGGATTGTCCGGAAGTAATAACAGAAAAAGAATGATCGGGAGCGCACATATCCACAATCTGGCGTGTTGAAGGTCCAACCACAGCCCGGAAGGGCTTGGCAAAGCGATACTCCGCGTTGTTAATGGTCATGGTTGAGCCTCCCCTGGGAAAGGGGCCCAAATTCAAAATCAAATCAAGAGGAGGCCGCACGCCAAGCGGATGTGGCATGGTCAGACTATGAATCTCGCCCCAACGCCACTCAGCAACATTGTCGCCGGCAATATCTGTCAGGAGCCTGGCGGCGTCCAGCAAACTCTGTTCAATGATATCGGCTTTTGTTTCTTTTCGCTCCGTCAGCACATTGTCAAACCATGAAGACGCGTCTTTCCGCAACAAGGCTGACACAACACGAAAGGGCACGTTATTGGTTTTGATGTAATGCTGGTACAAGTCCGGACCCATTTCATCTTCAAGCGTATTGCGTGCGATGCCGTTGAAAAGCGCATGATAAAGCGATACCGCTACACTCTTTTCAGCTTCCTCACCATCCTGCCAGTCTTTGAGCAAGTTAAACAGGGTACGCAGAGAATCATGAGACGAACTATCCATCCGGACCTGCAGACTTTGCCGTATGATGATCATCATCTCGCGCGCATGCACGGATTGCACATCCTGCTGCATTTTCATAAAATCATCTACTGTGAACGTGTCCCTTGCTGCCAGCCATTCGTGAATCCGAGAAATCCGCCCGGACGGTTCCCAAAGATTTGACAGATAATAGGGATAGCGGTCATCGGCAATCTTGTTGTTGGCCGTGGCGATATAACCTGATTCCGGATTCAACAAATGCGGCAAATGCTCGAATGGCACATCTGCGACCCATTGCCCGGCCGCAAGCCAGCCGCTTGCAGGCAAGACGCCGGTGGCGTTCCTGCGAATGGGTACCCGACCGCCAAGGTAATAGCCGATATCTCCGTCCCGCGAGGCAAACACAAAGTTCTGAGCCGGGACGGTGTAATTGCGCAAAGCATCGGTGAAGTTTTGCCAGTTTTTTGCCCGCATCAATTTCAGATAGGCGGAGAACTCGTCGCTTACATCTTGGCCAACCCAACGCATACTGACGGTGGCCTGAGTATCTGCGAGCACCGGATGCAACTCAGATACAACCGTGCCATTGCGGGTAGCCTTGACGGTTACTTCAACCGGTGCTTCATTCTTAACGATGATGGTATCCCGCACTATTTGGAAATCCTGCCATTGCCTGCCGTTCCAGTATTGATTGGCATTGTCCGGGTGTATTCGCTCAAAATAGAAATCAACATCATCGATCATGCCGTTGGTTAAGCCCCAGGCGATGTCCTGGTTGTGCCCGATCACGATCGCGGGCGCCCCTGGCAGTGCAACCCCGGCCACATTGAAATCGCCGCCGGACAGATGCATCTCATACCAAACCGATGGCGTGATAAGCTCCAGATGGGGGTCATTTGCCAGGATCGGTTTGCCACATGGCGTCTTGCTTCCCGACACAACCCAGGAGTTGCTTCCCAGACTGCCGCCACGGATACCCAGCAAGTTCTGCACTGCAAAGCCTTTTTCCACAAAAGATTGAACGCCGGTCCAAAATGGTTGAGTTTCTTTCGGTAGGATCAGAGGGGCAGTCTCGGGAAAATCCGGAAAGACCTGCCGCGCCTTGCTCACGCCGAGACGGTCGACCAGCTTATACAGCACGAGGTCTACGTACCAGCTAAATGAGAGCTTCCAGGCCATCAGGCGCGCAAAGGCAATGCTGTCTTCGATTTGCCAGTGTTCAGGCTTGTATTGCAGCAGGGTGAACTCGATTGGATAATCTGTGGTGTGGGAGTCGATGTAGGCATTGACGCCGTCACAAAACGCCTCTAACACAGCGCGCGACTCATCTGAGAGCGTGGGCACGATCTGTTCTGCAATGCGACGAAAGCCCCAAAGGCGCAGAAACTGGTCGTGCTCAGCCGTTGCCGGCCCCATGATTTCAGACAGCCGGCCGCTGGCAACGCGACGGTTGAAATCCATCTGCCACAACCGATCCTGCGCCATGACGTACCCCATGGCGCGAAACAGGTCGCGCTCATTTTCAGCGAAGATATGAGGCACACCCCACTCATCACGGTAAACATCCACCGGCTGCGACAGGCTGGAAAGCGCCGCCTGGCCGTCTGTCTCCGGCAGGGAACGCGTCAAGAGCTGGTAGCTCAAAATACCAACGGTTGCGGCAATGATTATCAGGAACATGCTGATTCCCAATAAGACTTTCCATCCTCGGCGCATCACCTATTTCATCCGGTTTGATCCATTGCGACTTCAGAAATATTCAAAGTAGCTTATCTTGAATTCGCGGGTGACTTCCCTGGAGCCATTTTCCAGGATATTCTTGAGATTAAATTGCAGAAAAAGTTGGTCGGAGAAAACCCACTGCAAGGCGGTGTTGACATAGCCGCCGTCATCGCCAAAAACGGTTTCATTTTCATTGTCGTTGTTGGCGAGATCATACTCGATGATGGCGCGAAACTCGCGGTTCAATAACAGGACCGCCATGACGGCGGGAAGCCTGGGGTGTATATAGGTGAAGCCCACAT
>CAZVSL010000269.1:0-8355 GCA_964629935.1 uncultured Calditrichaceae bacterium
TTCGCAATGTCATCGCCGGCCCCCTGTTCTGGCCGCTCGAAAAACTCGAGACGACCCTTGCATGGTACCGTGACTGGTTGCCCAAAGCCGCGGAGGACGTTTACGCCTTCTATCTGGTCGCGGAAGTGCCGGCCGGCGACCCCTTTCCGCAAGGGATCCACGGCAGGAAAGTGTGCGGATTGGTCTGGTGCTATACGGGACCAGATGAGCAGTTCGAGAGTATCATCCAGCAAGCCCGGGACGTGGCGGAACCGCTGTTCGAGCATGTCGGCCCCGTGCCTTATCCCGCCCTGCAAAGCTTGTTCGATGGCCTCTATCCGCCCGGCTACCAGTGGTATTGGAAGGGCGATTTTGTGCGTGAGCTTTCCGATAAGGCCATCGCCGAACATCGCCGCTTTGCCGAGGTGCCGACGCCGGCGTCCACAATGCACCTGTATCCGGTCGACGGAGCTGTACATCGCAAGGGCAAAGACGAGACGGCCTGGGACTATCGCGACGCCAACTGGTCCATGGTCATCGCTGGCGTCGATCCGGATCCGGCCAACACAGACCGTATAACCAAATGGGCGCGCGATTATTGGCAAGCGTTGCACCCCCATTCGGCCGGAGCTTCCTACATCAATTTCATGATGGAAGAGGGCAAAGACCGGATTCAGGCCACTTACGGAACAAATTATGAGCGTTTGCAAAAAATCAAAGCCAAATATGATCCGGACAATTTCTTCCACGTGAACCAGAACATCGAGCCGGCTCGTTAGTTTCAGCTCAACATGAGCCGCTTGCAACTCCCCCCTTTTCGCGAAGGTCGCAAAGGGGGGAGTTAAAATGCGTCTCGCAAGAACACGGATCGCACGGGTTTGACGGAGGCTCACCGGTCAGAGAGCCTGACGATATTGTAGCCCGGGCCGAACCTTAGAAACTCCGGCGCTCCGCAATACTCCAGCGGTAGAAACGACCGTCACAGGTCTACTTGATTTTCCCAAAAATCGTAATTCTGGCACGCGAGATCTCGTGACTCACGACATCTCGTTATTTCTGGCCGTCAAGAGGTTTTGGCCTATAACTCAATTTAACAAATGCTTAGGCCAACATCATTTCCCTGGCACGGGCGTTGCCCTTGCAAGACGGTGATTTGTTGACGTGCCCACTGAAGGAACTGCAACCAAAGTGAGGGATTTTCGATAAGTTGCATTATTATAGAGTAGTCAGGGACAGCTTAAACACAAGAGATCGGAGTTTGAAAAGATGAAATTTATCGACACGATAAGAACCGCTTTTGAACGTCAAACCAAAGCGGTCACGCTTCGGCCCGGCATTGGTCAGGGTACAGCCGTCACGAAAGTCAGCGTGCGCGAAGGCTTGACTTGCGATATTGAAGAAGGAGATTGGCGCCTGACAGCCGACATGAGCCCTAAGTGGGGCGGCAACGGCGCCGGCCCGAATCCCGGAATCCTTGGGCGAGGCGCTCTTGGAAGCTGTTTGGCCATGGGTTACATGATGTGGGCGGCCCGCCTGGGCGTACCTATCACTTCGCTCGGAGTCGAGGTGCATGCAGACTATGATACACGCGGTATATGCGCTGTGGACGAGGATGCGCCGGCGGGCTATACCAGCATTCGTTACGTCGTCAACCTCGAGAGCCCGGCAGCAAAAGAAGATATCGAGCGTGTGCTCGACACGGCGGATGCGCACAGCTCGTATCTCGACGTGTTCACGCGAGCTGTTCCGGCGCACAGGGAGATCAACTTAAAGAGGTGAAGCTGAGTTGGAAATCGGAAACCGTATACCTTATACCGTATACCTTTAAATTCCACACTCGGTTTTCCGGTTCTGATGACGCCAAAGAACAGAAGTATTACCTGCAATGCTATAAAGAGCAAGGAGAGCTGATAATGGAAGCAAAGTTACAACGTCGAATACAACGATACGGTTGGGACAAAGCCACTGACTACTACGACCAGTACTGGGCCGGACAACTCAAACCGGCGCAGGACCGCTTGCTTGACATGGCAGACCTGAGACCCGGTGAAGATGTGCTGGATGTCGCGTGCGGAACCGGACTGGTGACATTCCGGGCAGCCCCCCGCGTTGGCGCTGAGGGCTCGGTGCTCGGCACGGATATCTCGCAGCAAATGGTAGATGCTGCCGCAGAGCTGGCCTGGCAGCGCGGTCTGCATCAGGTGAAATTTGAGCGTATGGATGCAGAAGAGTTGCAGGTTTCACCTGAGAGTTTCGATGCTGCGCTCTGTGCCCTGGGCATGATGTACTTCCCCGACCCGGTTAAGGCGCTCGCGGAAATGCGGCGCGCACTCAAGCCAGGCGGGCGCGCTGTGGCGGCCGTCTGGGGTGAACGCAAGAATTGCGGCTGGGCGGACATCTTCCCAATCGTGGACGCCAGAGTGAAAACTGAAGTATGTCCTATGTTCTTTCAACTGGGTGGCAAGGATATGTTGCTGCATACCTTCATGCAAGCCGGATATGGCCTGGTAAAATGCGACCGCCTGTCTACAATTCTGCACTATGAGACGCCGGAAGATGCGTGCGGTGCAGCATTCGCCGGTGGTCCTGTGGCATTAGCCTACTCCCGTTTCGATGAGCGAATGCAACAGGAGGCCCATGCAGAATATCTCGCTTCCATCGATGCTTATCGCAACGGTAATGGCTACGAGATTCCGGGGGAGTTCGTCGTAGCTGTGGGGTATAAGATGGATGGCTAACATGGAAACAGGCAGGATACTTGCGCCAAATACCTTCCGCCGGCTTCATTTTTTCTGGCGCATGACGTTATAAGTGGAATATGGCAGGCATGAAATCTTGTTCTTGGAAGTGCCTTGGCTCAAAAAAAGCTTGCATCTCTGAAAGATTAGCGCTACTATTCTGTTTACCGGTTTTACGCTACAGCAACTCAGGAAGCGAATAAGACACAAATGATTCGGGTTCATCAAAAAACTGTTGCCGTGTTTCTGCTGGTTTTGCTGCTTGCATTCAATGTGGTAGGCGAGCTGTCGCATAACCATCTCCGTTCGCAAGAACAGTTGCCGGTTTGTACAGATTGTGATGAGTTTGTGAATCAAACTGACAGAGATGACTCTACGACTGTATGTCTGGCCTGTGTTCAGGCTGCTACTTCCTTTGTGTTGCGTGCTACCCCTGCTTACGTTTCTCTGCTCTTTCCGGATGCTTGCCTCTCACTTGATATTTCTGTCCCAACGATCCCTGCCGTTGTTTGGCATGCCAACAACCGCGCTCCTCCGAACCAGACCTCCTAATCGCCCGTAAGTTCTTCTGGCGAGAATAGCTCCAATGCTTTTCAGTTTGATTTTAGAAAGCATCGCGCTTCCGGGTTAGAATTTCTTCCCTGAAGACATGCTTATTTGTTGTAATTTCGAACTCAGCTTTAAGTTCAATTGCTGAGTCGGGAGGTGTATCGTGGTTAGTTCCAAAAAGCTTATTGTATTCATTTTTTGTTTTCTGCTCATCGCGCTTACGCTGCCATCGGTCAGGGCCAGCGACGGCACGGTCGAATTGTCCGGCCAGGTGTATAACGAGAAAACGAAAGAACCCCTGCCCGGTGCAACGGTTTTTCTGCCGGAGCTGAAAATCGGAGATGTGGCTGATGAAGACGGCGTCTTTTCGATCAAAGGCGTGGCGCGCGGTCGCTTCAAGGTTGTGTGTCAGTTGCTCGGCTACGGCGAGCTTAGCAAAGAATTGTTGCTGCATGAGAACACCGAGATCGAATTCCCGCTCGAACCAAAGGTTTTGAAAATGTCTGAAGTCACGGTGACAGCAGACGCCGAGCTTATCAAGCTCATGCGGTCAAATCAATCGGTTTCCGTTCTGGAAAGCCGAGAGCTCGAGCGAACCCGCGGCCAGACTTTTGGTGAGACCCTCAAGGAGGTGCCGGGCGTGACCGTACTGCAAACCGGACCGTCGATTTCCAAGCCTGTTATCAGAGGTTTGCACAGCCAGCGCGTGCTGGTTCTGAACGCGGGCTTGCCGCAGGAAGGTCAGCAGTGGGGCGCAGAGCATGCGCCTGAGATCGACCCGTTTGCGCCGGCGAGAATCGAGGTGCTGAAAGGCGCAGCCGGAGTGGAATTCGGCTCCAGCGCCATCGGCGGTGTGGTGCGGGTAGAGCCGCGCGCCATTGCCGATATCCGCGGCTTCGGCGGCCAGGCAACCGTCAACATGTTCTCAAACAATCGGCAGGGCGCTGGCTCGGTCATGCTCGAGGGCTTTTCGCCTGTGATTGACGGCCTCGGTTGGCGTTTGCAGGGCAGCCTGCGGCGCGCCGGAGATTCAGAGACGCCTGATTATGTCATCAACAATTCCGGCTTCGATGAGAAAGACTGGTCTTTTGCCGCCGGCCTGGTGCGGGACCGGGGCAGCCTCGAGCTGTATTACAGCCATTTTGGCACCGAGCTTGGCATTTATCGTGGCTCGCATATTGGCAGCCTGACCGATCTGGAACGCGCTATCGAGCGCGGCCGGCCTGTTGTTGAGAGAGACTTCACCTACGATATCGATGCGCCCAAACAGCAGGTAACGCACGATCTCTTGTCTTTGAAAGGCAAATACAGCTTTGAATCCGTGGGGACGCTGGAAGCGCAATATGGCTATCAGGTCAACCAGCGCCAGGAATTTGATGCGCACCGGCCATTTTCCTCCGAGCCGCCAACTTCTGCAGCTTTTGATCTGAAGCTGTTCACGCACACAGCTAATGTGAAATTCCGGCACAATCCCATCAAGAATTTTTTCGGGAAGATCGGTTTGAGCGGCATGCGCCAGGGCAACGTGCGCAAGAGCAGCGGCTTCCTGATCCCGAATTTCCGCTCCTATGATTTTGGCGCATTCCTGCTGGAGAACTGGAGCCCGGGCGCCTTTACCGCAAACCTGGGCGCGCGCTTTGACTATCGCTGGCAGAACGTCTTCTTTGCTGAAGATGATGGCGTCCGAGAGCTACTGCACGAGTGGCGCAATGTTTCAGGCGTGCTGGGCCTGCTCTATCGCTTTGCTCCGACCTGGTCTGTTGGCGCCAACTTTGGCACGGCCTGGCGACCGCCGAGCGTAAACGAGCTCTACAGCGACGGCGTGCATCATGGCACGGCTACCTTCGAAATAGGCGATCCGAATCTAACTACAGAGAAGAGCTTGAATCTCGATGCGACGCTGCGTAACGTCGGAAGCCGCAGTTTCCTCGAGCTCAGCGTGTATCGCAATCGAATCAACGATTTCATTTTTCTGTTTCCGGAGCCGGAGCCCAGCCTGACCATCCGCGGCGCGTTTCCCACCTTTCGCTACCGCCAGGCAGATGCCGTGCTCAAAGGACTGGACGCCAGGTTCGATTACCAGGTCACGAATTTTTACAGCCTTGGTGCACGTGTTTCAATTGTGCGCGGTGACAATCTGGACGAAAACGAGCCGCTGTTTCAAATGCCGGCGGACCGATTGACGCTCGTCAGCCGTTTTGATTTTCCGGCTTTCGGGAAATTCGAAACTACCTTTCTGAAGCTAACCGGTACTTTCGTTGCTGAGCAAGACCGGTTCCCGCAAGACGCAGATTATACGGATCCGCCGCCGGGCTATGAATTGTTCAATCTCGAGATCGGAACCCAGTTTCGCCTCGACCGGCTGCATCCGATAAATCTGAGCTTCGGGGTGCATAACCTATTCAACACCGCTTATCGCGATTATTTGAGCCGCTTTCGCTATTTCGTCGACGATCCGGGACGCAATGTTTTCTTTAAAGCCCAAATACCGTTTGGCAAATTCTCTACCAGCCGGGGCGAATGATGGGACACGCCAGGAAGACAATCTCGCTTATTCTTTGCCTGGTTCTCCTCGGACTTGCGTTTGCCGTGGAATTCACGCATCGTCACGAACAATCAGCCGGCGAGCTGCAATTGCTTGCCGCCAACGTTGACGCAGGCGAGGATGGGCTCGCCAGATTTCTGACAAAACTGTGTCCGGCTTGCTATTTCGGACTGATTTTTATTGCAATCGAATATCCCCTGTTTAGCTACCGCGCTTCGGCGCCGGAACAGCCGCTGGTCTGCGAATTGCACAAGCTGCTCCTGGTAGCCGTTCGAGTCACAACCAACAACCGCGCGCCTCCCGCCCTTTTTCTTTAATCGGTCAGTTAATCTAACTCTCTCATGGTGCACACCGCCAGCTACGGTTGCTCCTTTCTGAATTGCCATGACGCATGGCAGTGAGACGAACCACTCAGTGGTGGAGCTATCCCTGATGGGCAGCCTGAGCAGAGTTGCAAGAAAGTTTTATAACCCAAACACATCGTTTTTATTATCATTAATCCCATAAGGAGGATCTTATGCTTTCACCTTCACTGAAATGGCTTATGCCGCTCATGCTTGTCGTCGCGCTCTATGTTGGCTGCGATGAGGACAATCCCGCCGCCCCGGTTGACGGACCCGGCGAGGAAGAGGAAATCACCACGGTGACCCTCACGCTCACCAATGTGGCCGATGCAACTGATATGGTCAGCGCTACCTGGCGCGACCTTGATGGCGACGGCGGCAACGCCCCAACCATCGAAACTTTGAACCTGGCCGCCGGCGCAACATATAGCGGCGCCATCGAGTTGCTCAATGAGGAAGAGAATGAAAACGTCACCGAGGAAGTCGAAGAAGAAGCGGATGAACATCAGTTCTTCTTTGCCGCAGAAGGGGGCGCCGCAGGTCGCGTGACCATTACGGTTACGGACAGAGATGAAAACAACTTGCCCGTGGGACTGGAGTTTACCGTTGTGGTTTCGGGCGGTGGCGCAGCCAGCGGCACGCTCAACGTCATCCTCTACCATTACGACGAGGTGACCAAAGACGGCGTCTCACCCAGCACCGAGACCGATGTGGACATCGACATTCCGGTTCAGATTCAGTAATTACGCGATGAATACCATGGGCGCGGCAGAGACGACACCTGAGACGATTGCGACACGACGATACCAAACCCGATACCGCAATCTGCCGCGCCCAATATGTTTCGTACTCATAAGACAAAAACTGCCGAGAGGTTATGTTTTCACTTACTGATATAGTACATCGATACGATAACGATACATCTATTCACTTGCCAATCCTTGAAGGGCAACAAGGAGAACATTGGCTTATTCTCGGTTTGTCTGGCAGTGGCAAATCCACCCTATTGCATATCCTGGCTGGAGTCTTACGGCCTACTAAAGGCAGCGTCTGCGTCGCGGATCAAGAACTGTCCCTCTTGAAAGACGCAGCATTGGATCGATTCCGGGGTCGTAACATCGGGATTGTGTTCCAACAGATGCATTTGGTTTCAACATTGACGGTTAGCCAGAACCTGTTGTTAGCACAATATATGGCTGGCCTGCCGCAAGACAGACAGCGCGTTGAGGAGGTGCTGGCAAGTCTGGCTCTATCTGAAAAGATGAATGCATTTCCCGCCGCTCTAAGCTATGGACAGCAACAGCGCGTGGCGATAGCGCGTGCGGTCATCAATAAACCACGTCTTATCCTTGCCGATGAACCGACCTCAGCGCTCGATGACGTCCACAGTGCACAAGTGCTCAACTTACTTATAAAACAAGCGACTACGTACGGGGCGACTCTGGTCATCGCCACACACGATAAACGTGTGAAAGACCATTTCCCCAATAGACTTAACTTAGATGCCCTCAATAACCTGCAAAGTAAATGAATCTGATCACACTAACTCTTTCATATATCCGGCAGCGAAGGCTGAACACAGCTTTAAATGTGCTGCTTCTTGGAATTGGCATGGCGACTATCGTCATTCTATTGCTGTTTCGAGCACAACTCCAACAGAATTTGAATCGCAATGCGCAAGGCATCGATCTTGTGGTTGGCGCTAAGGGGAGTCCACTGCAGCTTGTGCTCAATGGCATCTACCACATTGATGTGCCGACCGGCAACATCCTGCTCGAAGATGCGAAGATGGTCATGCAACGTCCTGAAGTTAAGCGGGCCATCCCGCTTGCCCTGGGTGACAGCTATCACGGCTATCGCATTGTTGGCACCGAGCCTAGCTATCCCGAGCACTATGGCGTCGCACTGGCAGAAGGACAGCTCTGGCAACAGCCGCTCGAGGTAACAGTGGGCGCCGAAGTAGCGCAAGCACAGAACCTACAGCTCGGGGACGAAATAGTAAGCTCGCATGGTATTGTTGAAGCCGGCGAAGCTCATGCCGGGCACCCTATGAAAGTCGTCGGTATCCTGAAAGTCAGCGGTAGCGTAATTGACCGGCTCGTGCTGACGAGCATCGAAACGGTCTGGGATGTGCATGAGCTCCATGAAGGAAACCAGGATAGAAAACAGCCTAATGGACCCCATTCTGAAGCCGACGAGG
>CAZVSL010000270.1:0-2937 GCA_964629935.1 uncultured Calditrichaceae bacterium
ACCTCCGTCTCCGGCAGACTCGGGATGGTTTCGCAGGCAAGCACGTCCGCCTGTGATTGTGCAAGAATCTGCCAGCGCGGCTTATGAAAGTCCCGCAGGGCCGCTTTGCTCACACCATAGTTGCCGCGATATTCCGAGCCGTCCGCAAGATAAGCGCCGTACGGCCCGATGCTGGCTGCAACCACTGGCCGCAAGCGGCTGCTGTGGTTCAGCTTTGCCAGGAATTCGTCGCGCGCTTCGCAGGCCAGCGTCACAGCCTGTTGCAGCACGGATTTCGCCTCAGGCTCGGCTAAGCCCTCTGCCAGCAAGCCCGGCATGCTGGCCTGGTAGGTCGCGGTGCTGAAGCAATCCGCGCCGGCCTGCAGATAGCTCAGATGCACGTCCTTGATCGCCTGCGGTTGCTCCAGCAGCAATCGCGCAGACCACAACGGATGGTCGAGGTCGTGGCCGCGCGCCTCCAGCTCCGTTGCCAGGCCGCCGTCGATCACAACGAAACCTTGCCGCTCAAGCATGCTGGCGAGCGGGCCTTGTTTTCGTTGTTTCTGAGCATTCATGGCGAAAGATACCTCATGATGATATGACTACATGATGCTTAGATGAACCCCGATCGCTTGAGAATAAGCCATCAGGGTGAATCCGTGGCCAAAACCGTTGCTGACTATAATTCCGAATCGCCCTGATTTCACGCCTCGCACTTTTGTTCTTTTCTTCTGAGCCGCGTCGATCCGTGTGATCTGCGCGATCAGTGTTCTATACTATTGCTGGCCTTTCATCCGGCTTAGCGGAACGCGAATCAAACCATAGGCCACCAGCCCGAATACGATCAATGACAGCCAGCCCCCGATGGGACCGTGCACAAAGGCGAATTCTGCCTGTCCGGTCAGGGCTGCGGTTATGGAAGTAAAGCCCATCAGGACCAGACCGGCCAGAATGACCCCGGTAAGCGCTTCACCGGCGATGAAACCGGATGCCACCAGCGTGCCGATGTTGGCGACGCGTGTCTGTTGTTCCGCGTCCGGGTTCTTTCTGTGCACGAGCTTCTCAGTCGCTGCTTTGAACAATCCGCCCACAAAGATAGCGAATGTGGTCTCGAAGGGCAGATACATGCCCACAGCGATCAACATTGGCGCCGGCGCCTGTATCATGATAAGCGCCACGGAAAAGAACATGCCGATCACGATCAAACCCCAGGCCATTTCGCCGCCGACAATGCCCGTGGCGAGCTGTGCCATCAAGCCGGCTTGTGGCGCCGGCAGCGCCGTGTCGCCAATGCCGATGCCGCCGGCTGCAATGTTGCCCTCGTGCAAAATAATAATCGGAAACACCAGCACAAATGAGACGATGACCGTGCTGATGATCTCAGCGACTTCCATGCGCCAGGGCGTGCCGCCGATCAGGTGACCGACCTTCAAATCCTGAATCATGTCTCCGGCCATGGCGGTGGCGCAGCAGACCACGGCTGCTACAGCCAGCACGGCTGCCACTCCGCTCAAGCCGACCACCCCGATCATCACCATCACCAGCGCCGAGACGATAAGCGTTGAAAGCGCCAGCCCGGAAATGGGTTGATTGGAGCCGCCCACCAGACCGACCAGCCAGCCGCCGACTCCGGCGAACAGAAAGCCGGTGATGGTCATGATCACGGCAGCGATAAGCGCCCCGGCAAAACTGTGCGTGAACATGTAGTAAACCAGCGTCATGGGAACGACCAAACCAATGGTGGCCAGAACAATCCACTTGAGATTGATGTCCTTTTCCAGGCGGTCTTGCAGCGCGGCGGTTTCCTCAACAGTCCTGGGTTTAAAGGCGCCGCGGAAGGCTGAGAGAATAGAGCCACGCAATCCCCAGAGCGTATACAGCGAGCCGATCAACATTGCGCCGACAGCAATGGGCCGGACTTGATTGTACCAGATGGAATAGCTCAGTTCACGCCACGGTGCTGGTTGGCCATCGATGAGCAGTTGGTTGCGCAGCTCCGGATTGAGAAACAATGCCAAGGGGATGAGCACCAGCCAGGCGAGTACGCCGCCACAAAAATTGATGGCCGCCAGCCTCGGACCGATAATGTATCCGACGCCCATCAAGGCCGGCGAGGCCAAAGGCGTGGCAAACGTCAAACCGCCGCCATGCACAATATCGCCCAGACTTTCCCGCGCAGAGCTGAAATGATGAATCACAGACCTCGGGAATTGCACAAATACCTCGATGGTTTCTCGGAAAATGGCCAGGCCCGTGCTGTTTTTCAGAAGCTCGAGCGCCGCGCCCAGACCCATGGCGCCGAACACATAGTTGGCGCCGGTTTCTCCTTTCTGGCCTGCGCGCACGATCTCGTAGCAGGCGTAACTCTCAGGGAACGGCAGATCGGCATCGACCACCAGAGTCCTGCGCAGCAAAATCACGAACAGAATGCCGAGCACACCGCCCACCAGCAAGATCGCCGAAGTCTCCCAATAATTGAAGTGAGTCCACAGACGCTCACCATCCATTTCCACCATGACGAATGCCGGGATGGTAAAAATGGCGCCAGCGACCAGCGCCTCGCCAACGGAAGCAGTCGTGCGTGCAATGTTCTGCTCCAGAACACCGCCCCGCATAAACGGCAGCCGAAAAGCCGCAATGGCGATGACTGCGGCCGGGAAAGTTGCAGAAATGGTCAGCCCCGCTTTCAGGCCGAGATAAGCGTTGGCGGCGCCGAGCACGACCGCCATCACCAGGCCAAGAACAACCGCCCTGACTGTAAACTCGGCCAGCGTAGTTTGTGACGGGACGTAGGGAACATGCTGCTTTGGTGTGGTCATGCCTCTTCTCCGGTTAAATGGCCCGGGAGTGCAATACTTCAGTATTGCGTTTTTGTGTTTTGGCTCATGCCTCTCCCCCCAAAAGCTGAAATACTAAAGTATTTCACTCCGTTTGTGGCGTGGGAGTGCAATACTTCAG
>CAZVSL010000270.1:3037-8352 GCA_964629935.1 uncultured Calditrichaceae bacterium
TATTGCGCTTTTGTGTTTTTCGCTTATGCCACTCCCCCCAAAAAGCTGAAATACTGAAGTATTTCACTCCGTTTGTGGCGTGGGAGTGCAATACTTCAGTATTGCGCTTTTGTGTTTTTCGCTTATGCCACTCCCCCCAAAAAGCTGAAATACTAAAGTATTTCACTCCGTTTGCAGGCGCGGGAGTGCAATACTTCAGTATTGCGCTTTTGTGTTTTGGCTCATGCCTCTCCCCCCAAAAAGCTGAAATACTAAAGTATTTCACTCCGTTTGTGGCGCGGGAGTGCAATACTTCAGTATTGCGCTTTTGTGTTTTTCGCTCACGCCACTCCCCCCCAAAAGCTGAAATACTAAAGTATTTCACTCCGTTTGTGGCGCGGGCGCCGGGAATAAGTCGGTCTTAGCCGTTAACGCTGCTCATATCCGGATAACGCTGACCTGCCGCGACGCCTTTTGGCGCAATCTCATCGATGCGCTCTAACTCTTCCTGTGTCAGCGTGATTTCTGCGGCAGCAGCGTTTTCTTCCAGGTATTTGCGCCGCTTCGTTCCCGGAATCGGAACGATATCCTCGCCTTGTGCCAGCACCCACGCCAGGGCGAGCTGCGCCGGTGTCACGCTTTTCTCCTGTGCCATCTCTTCGATTGCGTCAACCAGCTTTAGATTCTTCTCAAAGTTTTCCCCCTGAAAGCGTGGTGAGCTGCGCCGCCAGTCATCTTCGGGCAGATCGTCCGGCGACTTATAGCGCCCGGTCAGGAAGGCGCGACCGAGTGGGCTATATGCCACGAAGCCGATGCCAAGCTCTCGCGTCGTGCCCAGAATTTCATCTTCCGGGTCCCGACTCCAGAGAGAATACTCCGTTTGCAATGCCGTGATTGGATGCACTTTGTGGGCGCGCCGAATGGTTGCCGGCGCAGCCTCAGAGAGGCCAAGATGGCGCACCTTGCCTGCCTGCACCAGCTCGCCCATGGCGCCTACTGTTTCCTCGATAGGCACATCCGGATCGACACGGTGCTGATAATATAAATCGATATGGTCGAGCCCGAGCCGCTGCAAAGACGCATCACACGCCTGATGCACATATTCAGGCTTGCCGTTGATGCCCAGGAACTCGCTGCCTCTGCGCATAATGCCAAACTTGGTGGCCAGCACAACTTGCTCGCGCCGGTCGCGAATAGCCTTGCCCACGAGCTCTTCGTTGGTATGCGGGCCATACATATCCGCTGTATCTAAAAAATTGATGCCAAGCTCCAACGCCCGGTGAATGGTTGCGATGGACTCAGCTTCATCTGTGGCGCCATAGAAATCGGACATGCCCATGCATCCCAATCCCATGGCCGATACGGTTAAATCACTTTTTCCCAAGCGTCTCGATTGCATATTCATAACCTCCTATGGTTTAAAATTGAACAGTAACGCTTCAAAATCGAAGTTCTGAGTCTTAGAGGGCAGGGTCGGTGTTCACTCTTCAGCGCAGTCCACGCGGGGCGCGGTTTTGCATGCAAGAAACGCAGAGCGTTTCTTGGAAGCGTGTCGTCAGCCTAAGGCGCCCAACGTATTTACCCCTCTTTTTTTTGCCTGAAAAATCCAGGTTAGCCAGCACTTGCATCAGCCATGCCCTCAGCGGCGGATGTTCAGCAACTTTGCCAGATTGGCATCCGGCTCGATGAAAGGCTCGATTTTGCCGCTGGCTGAGGAGAACAAAGTTACCACGCCCGGACCGTGGCCGGCTGTAAAGCTGCGACTGTGCGCAACCACGCCAATGGAAACAGCGCCGGTTTTATAAATGCGGCCGTGCGTGTTATCCGCGTTGATGATGGCAACGATATCGCCGAAACGCAGAGTCGCCAGGTTATGCTCTTCGACCACTGCTTCATCGAAGAGCTGAATATCATAGTCGCCTTTGTAAACATGATTTCGCCCGAGCCCGGAGCCCATGATCTTGGCCGGCACCAGATGCGTAACCGGCGCCCGTAGCTTGCCGTTGACCGCGATTCCCAAACCTGCCTGGGTGAGCGCATCCAGCAGGTGCGGACTCATATTGCGTACAGCCACGCCCTCTAAATTCAGCAGCTTCATGCCGGCGCCGTGCGTGCGAATGCGAATCTTGTCTCCGATGCCAAGCTTTTCGTAAACCTGGTCAGGAAAATCAACCATGATATGCTCTGCACCGCCGTGCTTGCCGATCACCCAGCCTTTTGCACCCTTTGCCTCGCCGCTGACCACCACCGCCTCATTGCCGATGCAGGACAGGGAATTAAGCGCTACGTTTTCAGGGCTGGTTCTGCTTTTTGACCGGCCCGGATTGTAAATGCTTACGGCCGGTTCAACATGGTCGCCTGCTATCTTATAAGCCGAGTCGCCGGCGCGAAAGTTATAGGTAATGCTGCCCACTCCCGGATAAAGCGCAACCTCACCCTCGGGGCTGACGCGGAATGGCGGATCCCGCAATACCGGCGGCGCAATTTCGCCCTCTGCCGCCATGATGACGAGCTCATCGTGGTTATATTGCAAAGGTTGAACAGATTGCGATTGAGCCAGGGGGGCCGCTGTCAAAAGCAAGCAAACGCACATGAATAGTCTGATTTTCATAATCCCTCCGTCAATAAATAGAATCTTCTGCAATCAGTAGAAACAGGGCAGGCGGCAGCGATTGCGCCAGAACGTTTCAGCCGCCGATACTGAAATCCAAATTTACAATTCCGAACGTCAATTGCAAGCCGGCAATGAGCTAACTGATACCTCTCTCAAAGGAATTTCCTTGAAAACCATGCGTTCATTTGATACCTTTGAATTGTAAACTACCATTGCACCACAGAATATCTCGGTAGAGCCTGTCACCATTGCACCATGGTTTTTCAAATAGTTGAAAGAGGCGGCCTTTTTGACATACTTTAACCCACGTATCTGGAGGAAGAGACCATGAAAAAGTATCGAATAGCCATCCAACCGATCTTTGCCACGCTGATAGTCGCACTTTTCGTTGTTGTAGGCTGCGAGCAGTTTAAGAAATGGCAACAAGAAGGTGAAGAACAGCCTCCTACTGAGGTCCGGACTGAGGCTGACACCAGCATGGCGCAGCAAGAAGGCACAGAACCCGCTGTCAGCGCACTGGAACAGACCAAAGCAGACCTGGAATCGCGTCTGGAGGGATTGCTCAGTCTCATCGAAGAAAAGGAACGCAATCTGATGCGGCGAGAAGACAGGCTGCAACAGCGAAGGGAAGAGCTGGAGGCGCGCGCGCAAGAACTGGAACGTTGGGAACGGCAGGTAAGAAGACTGCAAGTTGTTTCCTGGATTGTCGTTGGGCTGGGTATCCTCGGCATCATCATCGGATTCGTGCTCGGCAGGCGCTCGAACAAGCAGGATAACGCTAGTGCAGAATCCAAGAACAAAGGCGGATCAAAGGCTCAAACCAAAAGCCCGGCCGAAAAGAAAACTACGGTTGCAGAAACAAAATCCGAGCCCAAAGCAGAAACGAAGAGCGCCACAAAATCAAGAGCAACCACGACTAAAAAGAGCGGCACAAAATCGAAAACGACTGGCCAGAGCGGCTCAAAATCGAAGTCGCAATCGTCCGGAGAAACAAAATCCGAATCAAAGTCCGAATAGATCCGGCCAAAGTATTATGTGACAGGATAACAGGATTACACAGGACAAGAGAAAGACAGTACAGGATCTGTCCAGTTATCCTGTATAATTCTATATATCTTGTGAATCCGGTCAAAGAGGCGTAGCGTGATAGTGACTGTCCCGAATGCTCCGCTGTAGTTGAGCGGAGGCTTTCCTTGGGCCATTGCTTTTGCGAAGATTTTGTAACTTTTCTGTTATTTTCGTTGACTTTGCACGCTTGTTTGCTAAGTTCGATACGCCGGTGAACGCAAACACGATGCCGAGTACGCTGCCGATTGTCTCCCAATTCTGAACCGTAGCCGATCTTTAAGTTCTCCGGTTTAACCGTATTTCATTGTATCCCATTGTATTTCCCAGCGCGGCCAAGCCGCATGGGCCGATTTACTTCTGATTCCTTGCATTTTATTGCAAAGAATGAGAAGTAACATAATTACTGGCCGGCCACACAGCTTGATATGTGCGGGTGGCTTTCTGTATCCGGTCTCTTTTGCTAAAGGTTCACAGAGGAGGTGATGCCAGACGAGCATTTCAAAGCGCTGTCTCACTATGAATGTCACACAATGTCACACTCTTGGAAAGGAGTTACAGATGAAGAGCGTAATCAACGTAGCACTCACCATGGTTGTTCTTGTAACACTGATTGGCTGTAGCGATTCTCATAGTCCTGTAGAGCCGGCCGCGGAAAGCAAACTCGCCCTCGCCGATCTTGGCATTTCTTCGAATCCGGATGTGCTCGCAGGCCTAACCCTCGCGAACAATGTCATCAAACTCACCAGCGACATGACAGTTGACGCGACCTTTTTTATTCCGGATGGTTACACACTGGATGGCAACGGCCATACGATCACAGCAGTGGATCCGGCAGGAGATCATTTCCGTGGGGCAGTGGTTCAAAACGCCGGCAGCACAGCGCATGTGAAGAACCTGGCTGTGCGGACCTCCGGCTTGAGTAATGCTTGTGACAGCGGCGGCGACCGTTTGCGCGGCATCATGTTTGAGGGCGCATCGGGAAGCATCAAGCGCTGTGAGGTGGTGGACGTCAATCAGGGTGCGAGCGGTTGCCAGGAAGGCAATGCTATTGAAGTGCGCAATGCACCTTTTGATGGCACGCATCCCAACACAGTGCATGTGGAGGTGGCGCACAACAAAATCAAGCGCTACCAAAAGACAGGCATCGTGGCCAACGGTGATGTCGAGGTTTTGGTTCATCACAACAAGGTTGGCGCCAGCGCCACGCAAGAGAATCTGGCAGCCAACAGTATTCAGTTGGGCTTCGGCGCTCAGGGCACGGTCAGGCTGAACAAAGTGGATGGCAATCAATGGAAAGGCACCAGCAATTTTGCCGCCTCAGCCATCCTGGTCTTTGACGCTGATGCGGTCAAGGTGAACAAGAACATTATCAGAGGCAATTCGGACATCGGGCTTTTTGTCATCAGCGATGACGGCGAATATGTCAATAACAAGATCTTTGACAATGGCGCCGACCATCCCAATTCCGGTTTTGATATCGGCGGCGGGGATTTCGGTTCCGGAAATACGTTCAAAAACAACAAAGCCCGCGGTTTCGACGATCCCTTCGTGGGGGTCTCCGGTGGCACGAATAAAGCCATACCCGGCCCCATGAGGTACTAGCCTTGATTATTCACAAACTGGCATTTCACGCTCAAAATCGAATTCTGAGTTT
>CAZVSL010000271.1:0-3568 GCA_964629935.1 uncultured Calditrichaceae bacterium
CGGAGCCGCTGGCGTTATCCAGGCCATCGGAAAGCACGATCACATATTCGTTTTCTTCGTCATCTTGAATCAGCTCCGCCACTTTGATGCCGGCATAAACTTCATCGTAGAGATAAGTGCGGGTTGACAGAGCGTGGTTCTCAAGATGCTTGACTATCTGCTGTCGCACCGCCTCTTTGTCGCGTGTCAGACCATAGATACGGATATTCTTTACCGGTCGCAACCCCAGGTCGTTGGTGCCCGCAAATCCTTCCTGGAAAAAGACCGTGCTTATCTTTACCGAAGGTCCAAAGCTTGCCAGCAAGACATCCAGCGTTTCCTTCAAGATGTCGACATGCCGCTTCATGGACTGGCTGTTATCGATGCACAAGACGATGGAAACTTTGGCGTTCTCCGTTTGCGTCAGCGGCTCCACGCTTATGATTTTGTACTCGCTCAAATCGCTGCGGATGGCGAAATCGTCCCGGGTCAGGCCGCCAACCGGAGCGCCGGAATCCGTTACGACAACCCTGAGCTTACCCGCTTCGATGTCTTCATACTGAATCTCTGGCTCCTGAACCTTCTCAGACTGAATGGTAATGTACAGGGACTCCTGTGCATTGGTTAGCACCGGGCACAGGGACAGGAACAACACAAGCCGTGCAAACATGGTGAACCTCCTTTTGTTGCTCATCATGAGATGATTGTGGTTCCCCGGTAGAGCTGTCGTCCCGGATTCGGTTCTGGAAGAGGCCAGCCTCTACGCCAAACGCAGGATTCGGATTGTGGGAATAAGACTAATTGATGTTGAATGATGCTCTTGCAAACGGAATTGGATGCAGTGCGTGGGAGCCCTATCTATACGATACGCAATAGAATAGAAAGTCTGGCAAAAAAAAGCAAGCATTTTCCGTTGATGACGGTAACCGCCACCGAATAAAAATCGTGCGGCTAATTTAGCGGTGTAAAAATATGGATGGGTCCCAACATGCGGGGAGCGCCCGGGTTTGCAGACATAGTACAAAACTGGATTATTCACAAACTCGCACGTAACGCTCAAAAATCGAAGTTCTGAGTCTTGAGGTGGGGTTGGTGTTCACGCTTCAGCACAGTCCACGCGGCGCGCGGTTTTGCATGCAAGAAACGCAGAGCGTTTCTTGGAAGCGTGTCTTGACAGGCTATAGGCCGATACATCCATAAAGAAAGGGCCAAAACCGCCTTAAGCGTGGGATGGACATTTTGACCCGGCCCTGAACCAAACTCACGTCTTGCGCTTCTTTTTCTTGGCTGCCGGAAACAGAATATTGTTCAGAATCAGGCGATAGCCCGGCGAGTTCTTGTGCAGGGAAAGCTGAGTTGGGGGATCGTAGACAAAGTGCTGATAGTCCTCCGGATCATGACCGCCGTAAAACGTGAACGTGCCACGACCGTAATTGCCGTGAATGTATTTTACTTCCTCTGTGCCTTCGACCTCACCCAATATTGTCACGGATTTTTTGATCAGGCTGCGCTTGAAAGCAGTTGTCTGGCCCATGAAGCCATGCACAACGGATACATGGTTTTGCGTCAGCATGGTCGGCACCGGGTCATACTTGGCGGAGAACTCGAACAACGTGAAGTAGTCTGCCTCAGCGCTGCGCACGCGCGGCATGTTGCTGGGCGGATAATCGATATCGGAATGCTCATACACCAGCGGATTCTGTTCCGGCGTGAAATCCTCGAACGCAAATGTTCTCTCAAAATCCAGCTCTGCCTGTGCATTCGGCGCCGGCGGGTCGCCATCGAATACGGACGCCACAATGTCGGTGTTTCTGGCGGCGAGTGCAATATCGATAGTATCAGTGGCTGAACACATGGCAAACAGAAAGCCGCCCTTCGACACATATTCCTGGATCGCCAGGGCCACGGCTTTCTTCTCTTCGGGCACCTTGGAGAAGCCAAGCCGTTTAGCCATCTCCTCGTTCTTCATCACCTGCTCGATATACCAGGGCGCATTGCGAAAGTTTGCATAAAATTTGCCGTATTGGCCGGTAAAATCCTCATGGTGCAGATGCAGCCAGTCATACTTTTCAAGATCGCCGCGCAGTACATCCTCATCCCACAACGTCTCGTATGGAATCTCGGCATAAGTCAGAGCCAGCGTGACGGCATCATCCCACACCTGTTTGTTGGGCGGTGTATAGATGGCTACTTTGGGTGCTTTTTCCAGCAGCACCACGTCCATGTTGCCGTCTTCCATGTCAGCGTAGATCTGCGTACCGGCGCCGGCGCTCAAATTCTCAAAAGCAACGCCGCGCAACCTGAGCTCGCGTTCCACGGCCGGATAATAATCCAGCATAAATGAGCCGCCGCGATAGTTCAGCAGCCACTCGACATTGATGCTGCGCTCGAGCGCCCAGAACGCCACACCATACGCTTTGAGGTGGTCTGTTTGCTTGAGGTCCATAGGAATGAGGATCTTCTGGGCCAGGGCAGGCAGGGTAAACAGCACAATAAGAGTGAAAATCGAACCAAAATACGTTATCAGCTTTTTCATAAGCAACTCTTCTTTTTCAGCTTTTTGTAGTCATGTAGGTTCAAAATATCCGGAATAACGATAGGTTTATTCAATGTGTGGCAAGCGTCCCCAATCAGTACACACAATAGTGTTAGACGCGCGAACGCGCATGTGGTTCAAATTTTATCGGCGAAAGCAATGCCATCTCCACTGTTGTGAAAGATATTGGCTTGCAAATATTAGACAAAATTGGTATCATGCCAAGCGCCAATCAGGACTCAATACTGGTACCAATTTTCGTCTCGATATGAAACCCTGCGCAGTTTTTGAACCGCGAACAACGGCCAATAATTTGACTTTTCAGGTACGATTAATCCAAACCTTATGAAAAAGAGCTCATGAAAGAAAGAACGGATCTTCCCATCGTTGGACTTGCTTTGGACCGCAAATCAGGTGTGCCGTTATACCGGCAAATTTATGCTGCATTGCGAGAGCTGATTTTGCAGAGTCGCTTGCGGCCGGGCCAGAGGCTGCCTCCCAGCCGTACGCTCACCAAAGAGCTCTGCGTGTCGCGCAACACAGTTCTGCTGGCTTACGATTGTCTGCTGAGCGAGGGTTACATCGAGGGCGAAGTCGGCGCCGGCACGTTCGTCAGTCACAATCTGCCAGAAGAAGCATTGCACGCCACGCAATATCCGGGATTGCAACACAGGAGCAAGCGTACTGATGCGGGCAGCCTCTCCCGGCGTGGTAGGCAGATTTCCGAAATCCGCTACAGCACCTGCAAAGATGAGCAAATCCGGCCTTTTCGGCATGGTGTGCCGGCGTTGGATGAATTTCCGGCTCACGTATGGTCGCGGCTGGTGGCACGTCAGTGGCGGCGTGTGCCGGCCTCGCACCTTGGCTATGGCGACCCTGCCGGACTCCTGCCGTTGCGAGAAGCTGTCGCAGCCTATCTGCGCACGGCCCGCGCTGTTAATTGTGAGCCAGAGCAAGTGCTGATCGTCACCGGCTCGCAGCAGGGGCTGGACCTGACTACACGCATGCTGCTGGATGCGGGGGACAAAGTCTGGCTCGAGGATCCTGGCTATC
>CAZVSL010000271.1:3578-8317 GCA_964629935.1 uncultured Calditrichaceae bacterium
GGCGCCCTGCTCGCCGCCGGTGCACAACTCTGCCCCCTCCCGCTCGATGACGAAGGCATCCGCCTCGACATCGGCATTTCAGAATACGGAAGCGCACGCATGGTCTATGTCACACCCTCGCATCAGTATCCGACCGGCGTCACCATGAGTCTATCGCGGCGCCTGCAATTATTGGAGTGGGCCGGGCACACCGGCGCCTGGATTCTGGAGGATGATTATGACAGCGAGTATCGCTATGGGGAGCGACCGTTGGCCTCCCTGCAAGGCCTGGACCGCAACGGCCGCGTGATCTATATCGGCACCTTCAGCAAGGTGCTGTTTCCGGCGCTCCGGCTGGGCTATCTGGTGGCGCCACCGAATCTGGTGTCATCTTTCAGCACAGCACTGGCGACCAGCAGCCGCAGTTGTCCGCTCATCGATCAGGCCGCGCTGGCTGCCTTTATCGATGAAGGCCATTTTGGGCGACACATTCGAAAGATGCGGATCCTGTACCAACAGCGCCACGATGCGCTCATTTCTTTGATCGAGCGCGAGTGCCATGGCTTGATACAGATTAAGCCGTCAAAGGCGGGCATGCATCTGGTCGGTTGGTTAGCCGAAGGTCAGGATGATAAAGCCGTAGCTGAAACGGCGGAACGTGCCGGCATCCTCGCACCGCCTCTGTCGGCATACAGCTTACGTCACCCCCACGCTCCGGGCTTGATTCTCGGCTATACGGCTTTTGCTGAACAGGAGATGGCAGATGCTGTGGCCATGCTGGCGGAGGTGCTGACCGAGGCATAGTAGGCTTGATATGTAAACAAGGAATACTTCTTGCTAAAGTCGTAAGCAACACGGGATCTCTACAGACCCAGTAAACAGCACGGGGTTTAATGCACGTGAGCAATATCAATACCCCGTTCTTCTTTAGCCTTAGAGCGGGGTATTATTTTTATCTCGATATGTTGATCCAATTTCTCTAAAAACGGAAAAATCAAAACGACATATTAACCCGACAGACTAAAATTTAATACTGGCAAACCTATCGATAAATCGATTGGTTTGAGTACAAACAACGGCCTTTCTTTAATTCGGTCTTAGATTTTGCTTTGTCATTTTGCATTTTCATATTTGAACTTTGATTTCCCAGTCTTGCCAAAAAATGCTAAGACTTTACGACTAAGGCACTAAAGAAGACCTAATTTTACTAGATCGTCTCTTCCAATCCCGTTAACTCCGCGCTTACCCGCCACAGTTTCTTTGCGGTTTCGTCATCCTGGGCTTCTCTAGAGGGCGCCACGGCACGATTATTCTCGAAGTATTGTCCTGTCACCGATTCTACCTCCGGTGAGGTTGCGAGGTAGACCGGCGTTTCTGCGCCTTCTTTCGGCGAGGCGCCCGATGCAGTTGACGAACCCATGTACTGTTCCAGCATCTTGGTTTTGACCATGCCGGGCGTCAGGCAATTCGCTGTGACACCCGTGCCCTGCAACCGCTTTGCTAGCTCACGGGTGAACAGCACATTGGCCAACTTGGTGCGGGAGTAAACTTCATTTGGATCATACTCTTCTTCGGACTGCAGATCATCGAAATCCAGTGATGTGTGCGAATGCGCCGAGGACGAAACCGTCACAATCCGGCTCGGCGCGCTATCCTTGAGCTGGTCGATAAGCAAATTTGTCAGCAAGAATGGCGCAAGATGGTTGACGGCAAATTGCAGCTCAAAACCATCTTCCGTTTCCTTCCGTTCAGGTGGAATCACGCCGGCGTTGTTGATGAGCACATGCAGTTTGTCAAAGCGCGATTTGAATTCATCTGCGACGCGTCGCACTTGCTTTCGCGACGACAAATCGGCGACCAGATAATCCACCTTGTCATTGCCGCTTTTCTGCCGGATTTCATCCACCACCCTCTCGGACTTTTCTTTGTTGCGATTTATGGTTACGACCGTGGCCTCCTTTTTTGCCAGCTCCAGGGCGGTCGCCCGGCCGATGCCGGCGGTAACGCCGGTTATGAGAACTATTTTTTCTTTCATAGCCATCTATTGTCCTTAGCAAGGATAACAATGATAATGCACTTTACTTAAACCAATGTCGGGAAGAAACATAATGTTTTGATGAATTTTGTTGACAATATGGGTATTGGAATTCTATACGCTAAAAGGAATTCTAACTCCAGCGTTCCGCCAATATCAATTGTTCAATCATTCTGATTATGTCAACAAAATGAAGAAACCTCCAAAACTTGAAAAAAGAAACTCCCACGGGTCAGAAACTGTGGTTCACATCTCACACCGATCTGATCCGTGAGAGTTTCATCTGATTTCGTTGCTTCCACGATGGGGCAGCCAACTAGGCCGTAGCGTCAGCCTCCGATTTCTCCCGCTTGCCATTACCAGAATAAGCATCTTCCGTGGTCTGCGCAATGAGCTCATCGAGCGACAGCTTTGCCAACGGATCGATGGCATCCGGCTGGAGGCCGAGTTTCTGTGCGACGCCTTTGCCGTATTCCGGATCCGCTTTGTAAAAGTGCACGATCTGGCGCATTTTGATACGCTCCGGCACGCCCTCCATCGCCGCGCTGATGTTGTTGAAGAGCTGCTGCTTCTGATTCTCGTTCATGAGACGGAACAGGGCGCCGGGCTGGGTGTAGTCATCGTTGCCCTCGCGGTGATCATAACGATCCGCATCCCCGGACACTTTGAGCGGCGGCTCAGCAAAGCGCGGGTCCTCTTTGGGACCGCCGAAGCTGTTGGGCTCGTAATTGACGTCGCCGCCATAGTTGCCGTCAAAGCGCATATTGCCGTCACGATGATAGGTATGCACCGGGCACTGCGGCTTGTTAACCGGCAGGGATGAGTAGTTCACACCGATGCGATAGCGGTGTGCATCGGCATAAGACATGATGCGCGCCTGCAGCATTTTGTCAGGCGAAAAGCTGATACCGGGCACAACATTGGATGGCTCAAACGCCGCCTGCTCGATTTCAGCGAAGTAGTTCTCCGGGTTGCGGTTGAGCTCGAGAATACCGACCTCGATCAGCGGATAGTCTTTGTGCGGCCAGACCTTGGTGAGATCGAACGGATTGACATGATAGGTCTCGGCATCTTTTTCCGGCATGACTTGCAAACAAAAGCGCCATTTCGGAAAATCGCCGTTCTCGATGGCTTCGTACAAATCACGCTGTGAGCTTTCGCGATCGCCGCCCACAACTTTCGCGCCTTCTTCGTTGGTCCAGGTCTTAATGCCCTGCATGGTCTTGAAATGAAACTTGACCCAGAAGCGCTCATTCTTATCGTTGATAAAGCTGTACGTGTGGCTGCCATAGCCATTGGTGAAGCGGTAGCCCTGCGGCAGACCGCGGTCGCTGAACAGAATCGTAACCTGATGCAGACTCTCGGGCGACAATGACCAGAAATCCCACATCATGGTGTTGGAACGCATGTTGGTGCGCGGGTCGCGTTTTTGCGTGTGGATGAAATCGCCAAACTTGTAGGGATCGCGGATAAAGAACACGGGCGTGTTGTTGCCTACCATATCCCAGTTGCCTTCTTCCGTGTAAAACTTCAGGGCAAATCCGCGGACGTCGCGCTCGGCATCAGCGGCGCCGCGCTCGCCGGCAACGGTGGAAAAGCGCGCCAGGGCATCCGTCTTCTTGCCGACTTTGGAAAAGAGTTTGGCCTTGCTGTACTTCGTAATGTCATTGGTGATGGTCAGGGCGCCGTACGCGCCTGAGCCTTTGGCGTGTACCACACGCTCCGGCACGCGTTCGCGGTTGAAGGTCGCCATTTTCTCCAGAAGCTGGTAGTCCTGCATCAGCAGCGGACCGCGGGGTCCGGCTGTGAGAGAGTTCTGGTTGTCGGCGACCGGATTTCCGTGTGCTGTCGTCAATTGTTTGCGTTTTTTGTCGTCACTCATATTTCTTCTCCTTGATTATAACCGCTGAAAGCTTGCTCTTGTTGTTTGGATGTTAACACTATTATAATATAGATTCCAATAGATAATTACGATATTCATATAAAGGAAAACTATATTATAACGAAAACCGCAGATCGTGATTCGCCGCCATGCCTGCATGGAGGGATTTAGGACAAATTCTACTCCTGCCTCTTACCACTGATCGCAAAAACTGACTCCGCCAGGTCCTTGAGCTTGAGCATGAATTCGTGTGAGCCATAGCCCGCCAGCAGCGCAAAAGCAATGTATGGCATGCGGCCGGCGAATGTCTGCCAGCTTTGCGTCCCGCCATCTGCACCGATGTTCAATGTCAACGCACCTCCCAGCAACAGGAAAAACACCAGCAAACCACTGATGCCACTGGAGAGCGGTTTCAGGTAGTAAGTCAAATCATAGTCGCGACAGTAATCATTGCGCGAGGCATGCAGCGTGATGCCTCTGAAACTGTAAAGACAGCCGCCCATGACGCCTGCGACAAACATCAGGCAGTTTGTATAGACAAACGTCTTTTTGAACCCACCTTCCAGAGGGCCCTCTGATATACCTCTGTCGTCAGTGAGCAACAGGAGCAAAATGACAAAGAAAACGGCTGACAAGAAAGTCGTGGTCACCGTAAACAAGATGACGGACTTGGGCGGCTTATTGTTTTCCTGTACTGGCATGGCAGTCATGGTTTAAGCTGGGTTAATGCAACGAAGATCATCAGTTGGTCCTTCCACCAGTGCATCGACAATCATACTAAGGGGGTGTGAAAAAATATGTTGGTAAACTTACAGAACATTTTAGTTGTTTTTCTTAAGGTTA
>CAZVSL010000272.1:0-8289 GCA_964629935.1 uncultured Calditrichaceae bacterium
GCCTGTGGGAAAAGTACCTCACCGAAGCCTCGCTCGTGGGCGTGCAGCGCATGCGGGCGCGGCAGGTGCGCAACATCCCGGGCTCGCTGGATGATCCCACACGCGCGGTGCAGATTTTCAGCGGCGTCTCCGGCGGCGGCGATTACAGCGGCTTCGTGGCAGTGCGCGGCGGCAGCCCGGACCAGAACCAGGTGATCATAGATGGCGTGGAAATCCCCAATCCCTACCGCTTTCGGCTGGCGTTTGGCGGCGGCCTGAGCACCATCAACCCCAATACCACAGATGATATCTATCTGCATCTCGGCGGCTTTTCGGCTGAATACGGCAATTCTCTCACCTCCATCCTGGAGGTAGAAAACCGCTCGGGAGACCGCAAACAGGTGCGCACGCAAGGCAACATCAACTTCACCGATGTGAGCGGAATCGTGGAAGGTCCCGTACCCGGCCTGAACGGCTCCTTTCTCATTTCTCTGCGCCGGACTTACTACGATCTGATTGTAAAAGAGATATCGAAGAGCAACTCGGTCTTCCCTTTCTTTTTTGATTTCAACAGCAAGTGGGAGTTTGAGCTGAACAAGAGCAACCGACTGTCTATTAATCTCACGCGTATCAGCGAGGGCACGGAATTGCTCAACGAGTTCTCCGAGGACCTCAATCTGGAAGAAGAGGTCTCGTCAAACATCGCCAGCATCGCCTGGCGCCGGCTGCAAGGCGAGAAGTGGCAATTCAATACGATTCTGTCTTTCTATAATGATGATATGAGCTACCGCGCATTTGCCTCAGACCCCTCGAGCAAAATCCAGGAATTCGAATCCATCGATGCTGAAGTGACGCACATCGCGCTCAAACAGACGATCCGCTACAGGACCGGCGAGGACACCTGGTTCAACTGGGGCGCAAGCGTCAAATCGATTCCGTCGAAGGTAAATTTCAATTCTGCCGACCTGAGTCTGCTGTATGCCCGCATCGAATCACCGCGCGACATCAGGTTCAACCGCGATTACACATACTATGCTACTTATCTGGAGGCTAACAGCAAGGCTTCGGAGCGGCTGCATTTTCGCCTCGGCGCCCGCTACGATTATTCCACGTTGATCGATGAAGGCGAGCTCAGCCCGCGCTTTAGCCTGTGGTACAACCTAGACGACAAAACCACCATCGACGCTTCCTGGGGTGTGTTCTATCAATATCCCAACCCGCTTTCTATCTACACGCGCAACATTCCCGTAGACCTGAGCGCCAATCTCGACCTGATTTCTGCCGAAAAATCCACCCATCTCATCCTCGGCATTGAGCGCATTCTCTCGGACAACTTCACCGCAAAACTGCAGCTCTACAACAAAGACATCGACCGCCTGCTGCTGCCGGAAAATGAGGTCACCTTTCATCCCGAAAACAGCGGACGCGGCATTTCGCAAGGCTTCGAGTTTATCCTGGAAAAAAAGCCCACGCCGCAAAGCTGGTTCAATGCGGTCGTGACGTATGCCTATGGCAACGCCAAATACCGCACTTTCGATAACGACGACTGGCTGCCGTTCAAATACGACCGCCGCCACGCCCTGACCGCACTGTTCAATATGCGGCTGTTCGGCAACTGGGGATTGAGCCTGCTGGGCCAGTTCGCTACCGGCCTGCCGTTCACAGATGTGCTCGGGGTGCGAACCTCGCTCACGGATGATGGCGCCACACGCTGGGATTTCGTGCGCGACGAACGTTTCGGCGCCCGATTTCCGAATTTCAAAAAACTGGATGCGCGCTTGAGCTACAAAACCAAAGTCGGTGCACGCCATTTTTCATTTTATCTTGACATCATCAACCTGACGAACGAGCAAAACTTATATGAGATAACCTGGGAGAAAAAATTTCTGTCCGAAACTGTGGCGCAAGGCACGAAACGCCAGATATTTATGCTGCCGCTTATTCCGTCTTTTGGCTTGAGTTTTAGGTTTTGATTTGGACAGTTTATTTAACCACCAGGTCACAAAGATGCACCAAGAATCATTCACAATTCACAATTGACAACTCGCAAAAATTGTGAATGACTAATGGTCAATTGTCAATGGTCAATTCTGGAAGTCGAGGCATCATGGCTAAAGGCGAGGATATTCAAGAAAGATTGATTGAATTTGCGGTTACCATAACTAGGTTGTGTCCATCCTTGCCTAAAACACAAGAAGGCAAACATATCGCGCGGCAACTTCTCCGTTGCGGCACTTCGCCCGCCCCGAATTATGGCGAGGCGCGCGGAGCGGAAAGCGGCAATGATTTCAAACACAAGCTCGGAATCGTTCTCAAGGAACTCAATGAAACTGCAATATGGCTTGACAGAAATTTTGCAACGAAGCGAAATGCTGCCGCTGCCAATGGTTTTGCCGATTGCAAAAGAATGTACGGAGCTGTGCAGAATTATTGCTGCCAGTATTCGGACAGTTAAGATGAAAAGATTCTGATGGTTAATTGTCAATGGTCAATTTGGAAACGTGTTGAGGATATTGAGATATGTGTCACTTCCGCAAAATCGTGAGATGCAAAACATATTCACGCCTGAACCGCACAGTGGGCATCTATGTGGCATGCCTGGCAGCCTGCTGGCTTCTCATCTCCTGTTCAGGAGATTCCACTACGGCTCCCGAAGCTACGTCCGGCGCATTCACCTTATTGACATACAACGTCGCCGGCTTGCCGCAGGGTGCGTCTGCTTCCAACCCGCAAGCGAACATGGCGTTGATCAGTCCGCTGCTCAACAAATATGACATTGCGCTGGTACAGGAGGACTTTGTTTTTCACAATGAGCTGGCGTCGCAAATAAGACATAAGCATAAATCGACGCCCAAGGCGCCCGCATCGCAGCTCAGGTCAAGTGATGGCCTCAATCGCTTCTCTGTGTTTCCGTTTAGCCGGTTTGAAAGAAAGGCGTGGCAAACCTGCTCCAACGCCAGCGGCGCGGATTGCCTGGCGAGCAAAGGCTTCAGTGTCGCCGAAACCGAGCTGGCAAAGGATGTGAAGATCGCCATCTACAACGTGCACTTCGACGCCGGCGGACAGCAGGAGGATATCGAAGCGCGGCGCCTGCAAATACAACAGCTTCTCGATGACCTCAACAGCCGCGCAGCCGGCAGAGCCGTCATCGTTGCCGGCGACTTCAATCTCGATGTGGCCAATCGCTCGCAGGATGTGCCGCTGTTCCAGACCCTGCTGCAAGACGCGGGACTGACCGACGCCTGCCAGGCTACCTCATGCGACACGGAGTTGGTAGACCGGGTGCTGTTTCGCGCCTCAAGTACCATCGATTTGACCGTCACGCAATGGCAGACCGATCCCGATTTTGTCGACGGTCAGGGGCAGAAGCTGAGCGACCATTTTGCGGTGGGGGTGAGCTTTGCGTGGGCGATTGAGTAGGGTTGCCGGAAGCGGGAAGTAAGCGAGCTTGATCAAGCTGCGAGTCAAATCCAAAACTCTATTATCGAAATTGTCGAAATATAGAATCTTAATGCTCGAAACAGCTTGCAGGAGACATTTTGAATCCGCGCCTGGTTGCCTGTCCCTTTGCTGATAATCGATTGGCTGTGCTCAAAAATGCAACTTTGAGATAGCTTCATGCCGCTTTAATTCTTTCGCAAATCGCTGAAAAAAAGTCAAGAGACCATAATTCAAGGCTTGCGGCATCTCTTACTAAATTTTCAACATCTCTCCTCGCGTCGTTCCAATCAACGTCAAGAATTCGCTGCTTCAGTTTCTGCTTCAAGCTTTCTTCTGTCAATGCCTCATCTTCTTTCAGGTGTTTGGTCTGTCTCATACGACTTTCAAGATGCTTGAGGCTCAGGGCAATATTCTGCCCTGCGTACCAGGCCAGGTCGTACCAATCCCTTCCTTTGACTCTGGTTCCCCAGGCGCGACACAAAATCGCGTGCATTTTACCGGCAAAAAGATTCGGCAGCGTAAAGGTGTTCACAGAAAACGGAATCGGCTGAAACAGATATTTTGCTTCCGTTTCAAAGCCAGGCGGCGGGTCTCTGTCGACCTCGAGTTTCACTTTCAACAACTTGCCGGAATGAATATTCTTCGTTAGCGCTCCCGGAATATCAATCACGAGCATATTTTTTAATGTCCCGGCCTTAATGAAAGCGGAATCCACATTTGTCTCTGCCTTCTTAACCTTCCTTTCCACATGAACCGAAAAACCGAAACTCTTCAGCTCATCTTCAACTGCGGTGCAGTAGGTCGCCAAAGAAAATCCGGCATCCTTGTGTAGCAGGGAAAAATCGAGATCTTCTGAAAAGCGGTTGAGCCCGTAGAGAATTCTCAACGCCGAGCCGCCGTAAAATGCAGCCTTCTCAAAGAATTTGGCGCGCCATAATCCCAGCAGCGCAATTTCCTGAATAATCTCTTTGAGCGCGTTTTCATAATCATTGACGCTGCTGCATTGATAGCGATTCAGCATCACTCTTACGGCGTCATTCATTTGTGGCTCCGTAAGAGATTGTAAAACAACCCAACATTATGACCGTACAATTTTGCCAGCTTACTTGTTATTTTTAGATTAAAACCCGCCAGAGCTTCCAACTCAACACGTAAATTCTCCAGCAAATACTGCTCTACCCCGGCTTCATCTTCAAACTGCTTGTTGAAATAAAGCATATCGGCCACGGCCTTTTCTTTGCAGGCGATGAGTATTGAATGATAGTCGTCCTGCTTGATCAGGGTGATACCATAAGCATACAGTGCCGGATGAATATAGCGATAGGTAAAATGTCCCACCGGCGTATCGAAGCTCTTATTTCTTTTATTGGTGACACTGGTTACAGTCTCTACCCGTTCGGGAATGAGGCCATAAAATCCCAGCGCATATTCAAGTGAGATATAAGACGGACCATAGATTAAGTTGGCAAGAGTCTCTTTTGAAAAAGGCTCTCTTGCGAGTTCACGGCCAAATACATACAAGCCTTTCTTCACCCGAACAATATTGCCCCGCTTGAGCAGGTCGTTGATTTTCACTCGTGGGTGTTTGTAGTCGGCAAGGACAGACTTGAGGTAATTGTAATCTAATTCTTCGATTAATGCTGAGTTGCGGATATTTGCATCCATTTCTACATCTCCAGTATGTTAGCTTTCTACTAACTTACTGGTTGGATGTTCCGTCTGTTTTGGATTTGGATAGTACTGTCTATCAGCAGTGTACCAATATTAGTCGAATAAATTCAATTGCTTAGCGAGAGCGTGCATCATTCTTCTAAAAACATAACCGAAACTACCCAATCCCCTTCCCATCACTCGCATTCGCCAGCGCCTCTTCCCGCGAGATCAATCCAGCTTCAAGATAATGCTTCAGGGCATGGTCCAATGTCTGCATGCCGAAAGCGCCGCCGGTCTGAATAGCAGAATGCAACTGATGCGACTTTTCCTCGCGGATGAGATTGCGCACGGCCGGGGTGGCAACCAGAATCTCATGCACGCCGATGCGGCCGTTGCCGTCTCGAGTGGGCAGCAGCCGCTGGGCCACGATGCCCTGCACGGCGTTGGCAAACATGGCGCGGATTTGTCGCTGCTGCTCGGGCGGGAAAACATCGACGATGCGGTTGACTGTCTCCGCGGCGTTCATGGTGTGCAGGGTAGCGAACACAAGATGGCCGGTCTCCGCAGCGGTGAGCGCCAGTGAAATCGTCTCCAGGTCCCGCATCTCACCGACAAGTATCACATCCGGGTCTTCACGCAGGGCGCCGCGCAAGGCGGCGTGAAAGGAACGCGTGTGCTCGCCGAGCTGGCGCTGATTTATCAGACAGTTCTTACTGGTGTGTACATACTCAATGGGGTCTTCGATGGTGATGATGTGCTCCTGGCGCTCGCTGTTGATGAGGTCGAGCATGGCGGCGAGCGTGGTCGACTTGCCGGAGCCGGTCGGTCCGGTGACGAGAATGATGCCTTTGCGTTGTTTGCAGAGCTGGACCAGACCTTTGGGCGCGCCAAGCTCTTCAAGGGTCCGCACGCGGTCCGGAATGGTGCGAAACGCCGCCGCCGGTCCCCGCATCTGAAAAAAGAGATTGGTACGAAAACGGGCGACCCCCGGCACGGAATGGGCGAAATCCAGCTCCTGATTTTCCCGCCAGGCTTGCTTTTGCTTGTCGCTGAGCAGCTCGTCGAGAGCGGTCTCGAGGTCGGCGGCAGTCAGGGTTTTGCTTTCCACCCGGCGCAGTTTGCCATGGATGCGAAGCACAGGCGGGCTGCCAACGCTGAGATGGATGTCCGAAGCGTCGCGCTGGCAAGCAAACGTGAGCAGCTTGTTCAAATCCGCCAATTTCATACAAGCGCTACCGGTTGACAATCCGCGGCGTGATGAAGATCAGCAGGTCTGTCTGCTTTTTCTTGAACTCGCGATTACGAAAGAGATTGCCAACAAGAGGAATATCTCCCAACAGCCACACTTTTTCAATCGTGTCCTCCAGATTTTCGCGAATCAGGCCGCCGATGACGACGGTCTCATTGTCTTTGAGATTGACGACCGTTTGCACCGCACGTTTCGAAGTGATGGGCGCAGAATTCTCACCGGCAAACACCTGGCCGATGACTTCCTCAACATCGGGATTGACGTACAAGGTGATGGTTTCATCCTCGGCAAGATGCGGCGTGACCCGCAAAGCCACGTTGATATCGCGGTATTCAAAGGTCACCTGGTCCCCCTGGCCGCCGACGCCGCGGTTGATCTGCGGAATGGGAAATGTGGTGCCAACGCTGATCACCGCTTCCTGATTGTCCATTGCCAGGATGCGGGGATTTGACACCAGCTTTGAATCCGTCTTCTTGCTGAGGAAATCGAGCACAGCCTGGTAACGATTGATGGACAGGGTGCCATAGTTGAGGCCGCCGCCTTCCAGCGAGGTGTCGAATGCATACTCAACCGGCTCTCCCGAGGGCAGGATGATTTCGCGGAAAATCTGACCGCTGATCATCTTATCCCAGTTAATGCCTAGCTGATTCTGATTTTCCGGAGCGACTTCGATGAGCTTGGCTTCGATCATGATCTGCGGCGTCGGTATGTCAAGGGCGGCAACCATGGTGTTGAGCTGGCGGATATTCTCAGGCGAATCCGTGACGATGAGTGTGCTGCTGCGCAAACTGTAATCGATCTTTTTGTCTTCGCCTTCGCCCAAATCCACTTGTTTAAAGCTCGGATAAAAAACCTGCACGCGGGCATCCGGCGACAGAATCTGCGCCGCGACCGCACGCACATTGTTGGCGTCGAGGTACTTCAGGCGATAGACCCTGGTCTCGAGCTCGCGCGCATGAAACTTCTCGCGGGGCTTGACAAGCACGATGTCATCATGCACCGTATAATCCAGGCCGTTGGCTCTCACCACCATATCGAGCGCTTCCTTGATGGTCACGCCGGTCAGCGTGAGCGTGACTTTGCCCTTCACATCGTTGCTGGCCACAATATTCAGGTTGCTTTGCCGCGACAGCAGTCTCAACACATTGGACACATCCGCTTCCTTAACATCCAAAGCGATTCGCTCTTCACTGAGCAGAGACGGCGGGATGGCCGCAGCCCGCGACCCGGACGTGCTGCCCGGCGTCTCACTTACGGAGCGGCGTGTTTTTGGACTTTCGAATTTACCAACGGACTGAACCTCCGGCTCCGGCAGCTCATCGAATTCGGAGTCGCCCATTTTCTGGCTGCTCGATTGCACCCCGGTAAGTTTCGGGATAAGCTCGACCAGCAATGCCCCCGGCATCGGTTGTCTGATCTTGTGCATCGCTTCGCGGGCAAGCAGAATGTCGAGTTTCACAACCGAGGCGACATCATGCCATACCTGAGCGTGGACACTCAAGACAGCGCTATTGCGGAACAGGAAATCCTTTTTTTGCAGGGCGATGCGGGTATTTTTCAGATATACGGACAATCTGTTCTCAGACTCATCGAAACGGCTGGTCCAGACCACCTCGCCGTTACAGGTGATGAGCAACCTGTCGTAGCCATCGAGTTGATAGAGCTGGATCTGCTGCAAGTCGATCCTGTCAGTCTGACCAGCGGCATGCTGGAACGCAAACATGGTGCTGAGCATGATCAGCAGTAACATTGTGTGTCTATTTATCATTTTCATTCAAGACCAATGTGATTATTTCGCCGCCCTTTTTACACACGGCGCGATCCCTTTGGATATCGAGCACGGTCAAGTCGCCGCTGCGTTCGCCGCGTCTGAGGATTTCATCGCCGATGAGAACGCTGGCGTCCCTGCCCTGCCATAAGATGCCACGCAGCGCAAAATCGCTGACGGCTTTTCCGGTTGTATCCGC
>CAZVSL010000273.1:0-8288 GCA_964629935.1 uncultured Calditrichaceae bacterium
AAATCATTTCTGCGCCTCTGCAAATTCTACCGATATGACATAGCTGAAGGATGGAGGGACTATGAAAGATAAGATCGCATTGATAACCGGAGCCACCGGCGCTCTGGGCAGCGCGGTTGCCAGAGCGTTTGTCGAAGCGGGATCGCAAGTTGTGCTGGCCTATCGCTCAAAAGCAGCACTGGATAAGCTTAGCTCAGAACTGCAGGCCGATGAAGATCAACTTCTTGCTGTTCAGGCCGATGTTCTGGACGAGGGCTCGGTTAAGAATATGACCGCCCGTGCGGTCGACAAGTTTGGCCGGATCGACTTTCTCGTCAATACCGTCGGCGGCTTTCTTGGCGGCGTGCCGGTTGCAGAAACGGAAATCGGGCAATGGCAGGGTCAGATGGAGGTGAATCTGAAGTCCGCATTTTTGTGTTGCAAACACGCCATGGCGCAGATGCAGAAACAGCAGACCGGCCGGATCATCAACATCGGCGGCAGAAGCGCTCTGGAGCCTGCCGCCGGCATGTCAGCCTACGCCGCCTCCAAAGCTGCGTTGCTGAGCCTGACGCAAACGCTGGCCGAGGAAGGCCGCAAGCACAATATAAACAGCAATATGATCGTGCCAAGCATCATCGACACGTCGGACAATCGTGAGGCCATGCCGGATGCGGATTTCGAAAAATGGGTGAGCCCGGGAAGATTGGCAGCGATTATTTTGTTTCTCTGTTCCGATGAAGCCGCAGATGTCAGCGGCGCCGTAATTCCGGCGTTTGGCAAAGCATGAATTGAAGAACTGTTATATGATTGATACTCAGCTCGAGAGTTTACTGAAAGCCAGCAAAGCCGATCCGACGTTCAAGCAAGCGGTGCTCGACTTTGCTCAGGAAAAAGATTCCGCATTGATCAAATGCGCGCCGGCGCCACGGATTAAGATATTGCGCGTGCTGATGAAGTTGCTGGAATCCTTCCCCGATGAACCCATCACCGAGGTAACCATCGATGGCCGCTCGACTTGCTCTTCATACTCCGGCCGCTTGATTTTTGGGCCGCAGCAAAAAACCGTGCGTTTCAACTGGGATTGCCACTGGAAAGCGCAACAAGAGGGCTTCACCACCTGGTACGGCGCGCCGGATCAGAGCAAAGCCGCCATGGCGTTTGGCTACCAGTGTTTTGAAAAGTTCGAGGTTGCAGAGCAGGAAACGTGAAAGTTTATAGGCAAATCGATGTTCGCGCTTCAAGGTTAGAAGGGTGTTGGCTGTTCCTGCCCTCTGCGGCTGTCAGAAACACGCTTTGAAAGATTCATAGACCTGGCTTAATCCTGCGGTAAGACTTTAACAAACGTGGCCTTAGCGGGATAGTGCTCTGCTATATGAGTTTTTCAGTTAACCGCCGCTGTTGTTGAACGGAGATTTTCCCTACGCGAAGCACATTTTTATGGATAGGTCGGGCTAAGTTCACCAGTTTATTTTCACATGCCATAAGGGCTGAACCGCAAGCGTATTTCCCGTCTTTTACCTGCTATTACTTTTTGCCCAAAAGTGCAAAACCTTTGCAAGGGTTCTTATCCATTGATCACCTCATCAAAACCAACTCGGCTCAGGTGTTGGAAACAAGCACCCGGGGCTGCTCAATTCAGCAAGCAGACCAATATGGCTATTCTTCTGCTTTCTGCAAGTACGTTTCAGCTTGCTTTTTAACCCCCCTTTCGATATTTTTCGAGATTTTAAGAATACACACTCTGGAGAGACGTCACGACCCGAGCAGAAGAACCTAAAACCGGCGCCTTGAGCGGCATCGCAAACCCGCAGTCCGGCTTTATCTCACGATTTCGACTCCTGGACTACGCAACATTTTTTTATCTGGGACTGCTCAGTCTGTGCGTCTTGCTTTTCCGACACCGGGCGCCGCAGTGGTATCTCTACATTTTGGCTCATATTGGGGGCGCTGGTGTTTTGCTCTTTCTTTTTCATCTGGCGGGAAAAAAGTCATCCAAAATAATCGGCTTCATCCGCGATGTTTATCCGTTCGTGCTGTTTACTTTTTTTTTCAAAGAAATCAGTCTGCTGGTCAATCTTTTCTTTCCGTTCTGGTTCGAGCCTTATCTGATTGCGTGGGATATTGCTCTGTTCGGTGACCACGCAATTTTGTTGTTGGGTCCAAACAGCCATGCCTGGCTCACGGAGCTAATGGCGTTTGCCTACTGGTCCTATTACCTGATGTTTCCGCTTGCTTTGTTCGTGCTCTATCGGCGTCGCCGTCGCGACATGTTTCACGCCATGGTATTCGATGTTACCTTCACCATGTTTGTCTGCTATGTCTGTTATCTCATTTTCACTGCACGCGGGCCGCAGCACACGCTGGCATTTCTGCTGCCCGAGCGGTCGGCAGCCGGGTTGTTCGATAGCATGGTTCTGTCTATCCAGGCGACCGCCGACATTTCCGGCGCAGCATTCCCGAGCTCTCACGTGGCCGCAGTCTGGGTGATGCTCATTTACTTGTTCCGCGCCCGGCCATGGCTGGGCTGGCTGATGCTGGTGCTGGTCATCGGCCTGACCATCTCTACTGTCTATCTGAACTATCATTATGCCGTTGACGCTATTGCCGGCGTGTTGCTGGCGGGTGTTGCTTATCCGCTCGCTCGGTTCATCCGCAAGCGCAGCCCCTGGCCGGTTGCCGGCAAGCTCGGCAGCGGTATTTGACTGAACGATAAGACGCCAGACTGTCTCAATTTGGTGCAGTGATTGTCCTGTCAGTTTTGTTTGCTGTTTTCCCCGCTGCTGCCGTGCTCACAATATCACATAAACTTAGTATTTTCAGATGCAGATATTTATAGTCGCCTCAGGCGCAGTTTGGCACATTAGTTGAAACTGCAAGTGGTTTTGTAATATTTTCGCTCCGGAGACAGGAAAGAAAATCTTGCAATTCACGGGCATAAGTTTTAATTTTTAAATTTACGAATTCCTGGAATAATGCTGTTGTCAGATTACCGCCGTGTGGATCGAAACCTGAAGTTCTCAAGCGTGATGCCGAACCGTCTTATTGTTGTAGTTTTGGCTGCAGTGGCAGTTTTTTCGCAAAGTGCGTCCGGGCAAACCACACTCACCGGAGGCAGAGGGTTGCTGCGCGTGCAATCTGCCCGCACAATTCAGGCTGGCTCCTTCATCTTGAATTCCTTTCTTCTTTCGTACTTCAATGATGATACACAGCGGTCGCTGGGTGACGACCATACCTGGAATCTGGGTCTGACCTATGGCCTGTCTGACCGTCTGGAGCTCACGGCTCAGGTTGTGCCTTATCAGGATGACCAGCTCCATAGCTGGGGGCCGCCGGGCGACACGCGACTCGGCATCAAATGGACGACGCCCTGGTCCGGAAAGCGCGTGCAGACCGGACTGCAGGGATTTGTGCGTTTGCCCACGGCGAAGAATCACAATGTGCCTTTTGAGCCGTTTTCATCAGGCAAGGTGGCGATTGGCGCCATGGGATTGATGAGTGTAGATATTCCGGGTAGCGTGCCAGTTAAGCTGAACATCAACCTGGGCTACCTTGACCACAACATTGAAACTTTCTTCTCGAACGAGAGTATCGACCAGATACTCATCGGCGCGGGTTTCAAAATCCCGATCCGCGCTATTATCTTCTACAGCGAATACACGGCGGAGGTATTTAACACCACAGCGGTCGACTTTCGCCATAATTCCATGCGATTGACACACGGGTTTAAGTTTCGGGTACCGTTTGATCTAGTGTTGGATGTAGGCGCCGATATCGGCTTCAGCGAGAAGCTGGAACGCTACCCGGCGCCCCTGCATGAATATGCGAACTGGAAAATATTTGCCGGCCTGTCTTACCATTTCCTGACCGGTCAGGTTTGGCACGGCATCTCCGGCAGCCGGTTGCGCGAAAGCAGAGGTGATGCTCAGCGCCTGCAGGAGCTGCGCAGCCAGCGCGAAAGAGTCGACGAAACGCTGCAGCAAATGCTGGATGAGCTGCAACGGGAACGTACAAACAAGGATGATGAAAACTGAAATGGCAGACAGATTTATGAAAATGCTTGTCGCAAGCTTCTTGACAATTGGCTGCGTTGCGGTACACGGTCTGGTTCTTGAATCCGTGCCCGGCATCGCCGCGGCCATGAATCCCGACGACAAGGAGCAGGAAAGATTAGACAAGTCCGCCAGGAAAACTTACGACCAGGCTTCTGACAGCTACGATGACGGAGATTACTGGAAGGCCGCCGTCGATCTCATTGTCATACTAGATTATTATTCCACCTACACGGAGCTCGATGATGTTGTCTATCTGCTGGGAAACTGCCTCTATGAGATGGAGATGTATAACAGCGCTGACCGCATGTATCGCTATTTGCTGAAAGAGGTTGGAAAAACAAACTGGATTTCACACGCGTTGCTGGGCCTGCAAAAGTCTGCTTACCAAAAAGCAGATTTCGACCAGAGTCTAAAATTCTACCGGGCTCTGGAATCGCACTATGTCGATGATGACAACATTTATGAATCACGCTATTACGCTGTGCAGACGTATTATAAGTTAGAGAACTATGAACAGGTCCTGTTCCTGATCAAGCATATAGATGAGAAGAGCGATTTTTATCCGTTTGCACGATACACGGTAGGCCTGTCTCACATCAAAAAAAAAAATTTGGAGAAGCCATCAAGAGCTTGTTGCAAGTTGTACGCTCATCAGCAAAAGGGGCTGAAGGGAACCATATCAGCAATGCCGGCCGTCTGACTCTGGGATATCTCTATTTTGAGCTGTCAGAATATGAGAAAGCGAGACGCCAACTCGAAGAGATACCACCCGATTTCTACGATTTTGCCGAGGCCCTGCTGGCGCGGTCATGGGTAGCTTTCAAGATGAGCGATTTCAAAGCCGCGCTGGATGCCTTGAGTGAACTTATGCAGAAATACCCTGATTATTACAATATTGAGGAGGCGTATTTTTTGCGCGGCCAGTGTTATTTGAAACTCGGGTACCATGATTTTGCAATCGGAGAGTACAACCGGCTCATCAATCCGGCTGAAGCAGCGGCTCCGGAGAACACGCTCACCGATATTCAGCACGGTATGGAGGTGCAGCAAGAGCGGCTGAATGAACTTCAGCAAGAGCTGCTCGACTTGGAAGCCACTCTGGTTAAGTCGATTCCATTACGTGGCAGCAATGGCGGGCAGGAGATTGGCGCAAGCCAGAATTCAGTACATCTCGTGCGCGAAACACTGCTGCGCAAAATAAAGCGCGAACGCGAAAGATATAATCACGGGCTTGCGGTTTATGACCGCCTGAGAAAACGTTTTGAGAAGAATGAAATGCGCAAACGCTGGCAAACGTATGCTGAGTACGGCAAGGCCAGAGCTCTGTTCCTCAAGGGAATCAATGCGCAATGATATCTACATCTACAGGGATTGCAACTTTGACAATGGTGTTTGATTTATGTGCACGATGACGAGAAATCTGGCAGCTTTCATGCTTATCGTTGGTCTGAGCATTGGCAGTCAAACTCAGGTTGCCGGCCAGGATGCAGGCGGTTTTGACATCCAGGCGCTTCGTAATCTGGACGAGGCAATCCGAAACTCGGAATCCCTGCTTTCGAAATATCCGCAGGGCGCTTTCACCGCCAATGTGATGTTCCAGTTGTCAGAGCTGTACTTGAAACGGGCAGCTTTGCGCTTCCAGCGTGAAATGTTGATCTATGAACAGGCGGAGGAGAAATACAACAATGGCGAGCTGACAAAGCCGCCCGAGGCGCCCACGGTCGATTTCAGCGAAACAATTGATATTTCCCTGAAACTGCTGGCCCAGTACCCCGATGCTAATTTCCGCGATAAGATCCTCTACCGCGTTGCTCTGTGTTATTCCGAGGAAGGGCAGCAAGAAAATGCGGCAGAATACTTCAAGCTGCTGTCCACAGAAACGCAGGAAAAAGCCTTGCTGGAGGAAGCGTATTTCAGGCTCGGCGAATATTACTTCGATAAGAAAGAACATGCCACGGCCATCGACTATTATAACTTGCTGATCGAAAGCTGGGACAGCCCGTTTTTTGATATGGCGCTGTACAAGCTCGGCTGGTCCTACTACAACGTCGAAGACTACAGCAAAGCCATCAGCACGTTCATTTACCTGATCGAAGATGTCAACCTGCTCGATGATGTCGGCAATAGCAATCTGGGCAAGTCAAAAACGGATTTGCGGCACGAGGCGATCAAATACGTCGCGATCTGTTTCGCGGAATTTGGCGGCTCTGGCAGAGCACGGGATTTTCTGTTGCCCAAAAAAGAAAAAGACTACGCCCGGGAAGTGCTCGTACATCTGGCATTACTCTATCGCCAGCGAAATTATTACGACGAAGCAATCGAGACCTTGCACACGCTCATCGAGTTCTATCCCGATCAACCGGCTGCGGCAAAATACCAGAAACAAATCGTCGAGAACTATGAACTCGCTGGCGACAAGACCCGCGCTGACATGGAACGTGAGGTGCTGATTGAGCTTTACGGCCCGGGCTCAAAATGGCTGGCGCAGATTCCCGCTGGTGAAACACGCGATGAAATCCTCGATATTGCTGAGACCTTTCTTTACACCCTCGGCAGCGAGGCGCAGGACCGCGCCCAGGCAACGAGCGACTCGGTCGAATACGCAGCCGCCATCGAATGGTATTCCGACTACATGCAGAAGTTTGCGGAGTTTCCGCGCGCACAGAATGTGCAGTTCTACCTGGGCGAATGTTATTACGAAACCGGCAAATTTGATAAGGCAGCAGACGCCTATTATGATCTGCTGATAGAATATCCCGAGTCTGAATTTGGTGAAACCGCTGCTTACAATCGTATTCTGGCCTATAACCATCTGTATTCTAAAAACGCTGCCGTCGATACGGCTGATTTCTTTCTCTTTAATTTTTTGGGGAAGAGCAAGGAAGGCGTCGCGATTCTTAAAGCCCGCAGCAGAAGACAGGCGCAGCTCATGCAGGCGTGTAATGATTTCTACATCTATTACCCGCGCAGTGAAAAGGTCAACGAGGTGCTGATGAGCCTGGCGCAAATGCTGTTCGAGCTGGAACAGTTTGATCTGGCCAAGGAAGCTTATGCCGAAGTGATGCTGGAACCGGCAGGCAATCCTTTTCTGACAAAGGCCTATTACCTGACTGCCCAATGCGAGTTTAGTCAGGGCAACTATACCGCCGCCGAAAGCTGGTGGCAACAGTTGCAGGAGATGTTCCCGGATTCGACGCAATACATCGAGCGCGCCAACAAAATGATCGCTTCCTCGAAATTCCGGCGGGCGGAGCAATATCTGGCATCGGGCGATAGCCTGCAAGCAGCGCGAGAATTTGTGCGCGTCGCGGAAACGGCGCCCGACAGTACGATTGCTGAGCGTGCCTTGTTCAAGGCGGCGGAGCAGTATGAGCAGCTCGGCAAGACTGAACTCGCCGTTTCACACTATGAACGCATGCTGAAACAATACCCGCAGTCAAAGTTAGTCGATGAGGCCTTGTTCAAAGCGGGCATTCTTTGTGAGGATCAGCAAAATTGGCAACGTGCGGCTGCCAATTACCTCAGTATTTACCGTCACGACCGGTTCTCGAATTATGCCGACAGAAGTTTGTTCGCTGCTGCACGGTGCCATGAGACCGCCAAAGAATATGGGCAAGCGAGAAAACTCTATGGTGAATATACAGAAACCTACGTGCAAGACCCGGAGAGATTCATAGAGGCGGCATTTCGCAAGGCAGAAATCGCCTTCTATCTCAACAATTTCGAGGCCGCGAAGGATGATTTGGAATTTGTGATCTCATCCCATGAAAAATTCTCAAAACAAAAAATACAGGTCGACGATTACTTTGTCGCAAACGCGCAGTATCTCCTGGCCGAAATTTCATTCGAGAGATTTGAAAAAATCCAACTGAAACCACCCCTGGAGCGCACCTTGCGAAAAAAACAGCAGTTGTTCCAACAGGTGGTCAAAGATTATGCCGATGCGGCAAAATACAGAGTAGCAGACTGGACAACCGCGTCTTCTTTCAAGATCGGCCAGACTTTCGAAGCGTTTGCTGATGCGTTGCTGGCCTCGCCACGACCGAAGAACCTGAGCGCAGACGACCTCGATAAGTATAACGAAACCTTGTGGCAGCGTGTATTGCCCTTCAAGGAAAAAGCCAAGAAGGCGTATGAATCAAACCTGAAGAATGCACGTGAGAATGGTATTCGGAATCAATGGATTTTGCAGAGCGAAAAGCGTTTGAACGAGTTAAATATAGAGCTTGGTCTCAGCACGACAAACATGTCCGG
>CAZVSL010000274.1:0-8283 GCA_964629935.1 uncultured Calditrichaceae bacterium
TACATGTAAGAGACTATTTTTCGTTATTATGACAGTTGACAAGATGAGTTTTGGGCCTTGTTCTGGCATACTAGTTGCCTGAAATCATTACAATTGTGACATGAATATATCCAAAATAAAAACTTCCCTGATTCTTGTCGTGCTGAGTGCCGCGCAGCTCTGGGCCTCCGACATCCTGGTCCGTAATGGCCATCTACTGGAGCAGCAGAGCCAGCCGGGCAATGCGTATGTTGGCACATTGTCTATTCGGAATACCAGCGATGCCCCCCTGGCGATTCATCTCTCACTTGCTGATGCTGTGTTGGATTCCGGTCAGGAGATTCGTTTTCGGCCGCGGGGCAGTATGGCCCGCTCAAACGGCAACTGGATTCACCTGGACCGTAGCGACCTGACCGTTTTGCCGCAACAAACCGAACACATTACCTATAGTGTCCGCATCCCGTCGACATCCGCTTCCGGAAGCTATTGGAGTGCGATCCGTATCTCAAACGCCGGCGACGACCCGTCAAAGGACATCGAGACAGAGGTTCTGGTGGTGACGCACGTTGGTGAGGGTCAGGGACGTCTCGAGATTGTGGAATCGTATCTGAGCAGTGCCGGTGAGTCGCTGACGGCAGACATTCTTGTCAGTAACACAGGCAACAGATTGATTCAGCCGAGGCTGTGGGTAGACTTGTACGATATAGATGATACACACATCAGGCGTTTCGATGCCGCCGGCGCACTGGTCTTTCCGGGTGCGACGACAGTGACGCAGATTCCACTCGAGGGACTAAAGTTAGGACAGTACAAGGCCATTGTCGTCGGAAAATATTCAAGTGAGAAGCTCTCTGCTGACCTGGACCATACCATGACTTTCGTTCAGCACATTGCGCCGTTTACAGTGTCCGTCAATCGCGATAAGGAGCTGGTGGTGCAGGGGCAAAAGAGCAAACCTGCGCCAGTTCAAACCACTGCCGCCTATGAAGTTGAATTGCTGAAAGCCAATCGTAAGCGCGTTGAGAAGCAAAGAGCTGAAGCCCTGAATCAGTTCGCCTCCAAGGGTCTGACGCCTCTGTCCGAAGACGCGGGCCAGATGCTCCCGCAAGAGCAAACTTCGTTGCGGGCGCCAAAGACAGAGAGTACGGAACGCGCCGAAGACGGCAGCACAAACCCCGGAGCAACAACAGATGATATAGCCGCCAACGCAGCAACACAACCAGGTGTTGGTGAGAAGATCACCAAACCGGAGCGTGAAGAGCCAACCAAAGCGGACATTGTCACTGAAAACAAACGCTATGTTGTCAAAAAAGGCGATTGGCTTTCAAAAATTGCTTTAAGATATTACGGCGACATGATGAAGTATCCGGCCATCTATGAGGCCAATCGTGATATCATCCGTGATCCCGATTTAATTTACCCGGGTCAAAAGCTTGACATACCTGACATTTCTGCGGCTGAAAAACTAATTGCAGAGATTGGCGGGAGTGCTCACAAGAATATTGTTGATGTTGGCGATGCTCTGTCAAATATCTGGCGGGATGCGGGTGAAGAAAAGTTAGCGTCAATGAGCGCTATTGCGTCAGTTGCATCGATTGCGGAACGCTCAGAAAGCGATCATTTGCAGTTCTTGACCAGGATGATTTCTGTCCCCCCATGCTCAAAGCTGTATCGAATATCATCCATGAGCGAAGACAGAATAAAAATGCCCCGCCCGCTTTCTTTCAGAAGATTTTCCGGCGCCAGCGGATCGCTAACCTGCTTCGGGTTAAAGCCCTCGCCCTCATCCCTGATACGCACTTCAAGATTAGTTTCGTGAAACAGGAAGCGGATATGGACTTGCTTTCTGGGGTCTTGTTTGTTGCCGTGTAAAATGGCATTGTTGACGGCCTCGGTCACGGCAATGGCCAGACTATCCTTGTCTTCTTCGCTGAAATGCATGTGTTCGGCTGCGCGCTCTGCCATCTGCTCGACTTCCTCGATATGATCGAGTGTGCTCGGGATGCTTATATCGAAACTCTTATTCTTATCTTTAGCGCCCACAGGCCATTTCCCTCAATTAAAAGAACCAGTTCACGTTCAGGTCGAAATTATTGATAGTCTCGGTGTTACGGCGCGAGGACTTGGAAAACTGGATATTACCCAGGAACAACACCTGCAAAGTTTGACTGGGACGGAAACTCAATTCCACTACAGGTCCGAAGTTGGTGTGACGGTCTTTTATGTTTTTCTGGCGTTCACCCTGTGGATTCAGCCTGTGTTCCCAGCGAGTCTGTCGAAAGAAACTGCCGCCGGAAGCCAGTTGCCAGCTTGAGCCAAAACTGTGACGGTGAAGAAGCTGAATTTCAGCATTTCGCCAGGAAAGCGCCAGTCGCTGGCGCCAGAGGTCGTAGAATAACTTGCCCTGCTCTGCCAATTCAATATTGAATCCAAATTCGATCCGGTCGTTTGCCGTTAGGGCATAACGGCTGCGGTTAGTGACGATATACTGTCGATTTGCGATGTTTCGATTGCTGGTTACCGGATCGTCGAAATCATAGGTTTGATATTTGGCGCGCACCGTGAATCGTTGCCGGAAAGTAAACGGACCATCCGGTGAGTACACGATCTCCGGTGAAAGTTGAAAATTACGCTCCCAGTTGTTGCCGCCGCTAAACTTGCTTGAGATAAAAACAAAGTGTTTCAGAAAGGCACTGGCACGCCAGGTGAGTCTCAAATCAGCGTTGAATTGGTGCGAATGCGAAAATGTGACCTGCCATTTTATCTGGTCATGATCATTTGGGTTGGTGGTATCGGAGGTCTCGTACTTGAACTTGGAAACCGAAGCGAACAAAGACAGAGAGTCTGTCCGCGACAGCCTGAAGCCGTTGTTCATGTTGAGCGTTACGAGTGTCTCCTCGGTATCAAAACCGACTGTCGGAAATCGGCCGAAGGGGTCCGGGCTGGTTTGACGCGGGCGATTATCATCCCGGCTGCGAAACTGAGAAATCCATTGCAAGCGACTGTGCCAGCGGCCGCGTTTGTGGTTGACATTGAGTGCGTGTCGTGATTCAAAACCGGAATCATCTTTGCGAACATCCGTCGAGTCCTGTCTGAAGTTGTTGACTCTGAAGCCGGAGGATTTCAGAACACTGTTCAGATAGAGTGTGGTGTTATCGTCGATGCGATAGCTCAGACGGTTTTCTACGCCCTTGTTGGTTTGGGTCAGATTGCGTACGAATAAACCGGTGACGCCGGAATCAAAGCTATCACGTCTGAGCCGGTTGACGAATAGGATCAAGGTGTCGGCGGTCGATTCATAGAACTGGCGCTGAATACGGTAACGCACGGAGAAGTCCTGATTCCTGCGCTCCGGGAACTGGTCTTGCTCGCCGTTCAACGAAAGCTCACTTCTGTAACCATAGAACTCGAACTCGCTGATGTTGGCGCTCAAACCGTAGCCAAAGGCCTGGTCGCTCTGCTGTTGTTGTGTTTGCCAGCGGCTGCTGACGGATGGCGAGATCTGCACGCCCGGCGTGGGCGTGTACGTGAGACTGGCAGTGCCGGAGTGAAACTTCACGTCATTGTCAAAGCCCGTAAGCGGATCAGTGAGAATGTGCGAAAACACCTCCGCACCCAGAGAAACGGTGCTGCTAAAGGGATAGTCGAGACTCATGGTAAGGGTTTGTGTGTCCTTCCAAAGGTCCCGGGATGAGATGCTCTGCAGGGTGGTGCTAAAATCTTCTTTTATGCCAAACCGCAACCTGTCATCCACCGTTTTCGAAAAGTTGAGCAGATAGTTCCATTCATATATGTTGAGCTTCTGGCTGAAGCTCAGCCTGGTAAACTGAGGCGGCAAACTGCCGAACGAGCTTGGTTGCCGCTTTTGCGCGAAACATCGGGTTCCGGCCAGGCTGATAACGCAGTAAACTATAACTGCAACGATAAATCCGGTATTCCGGGCATGGTACATCACTGCCGAATGCCAAATCTTTAAGCTACTCGAGCCGCTCCGAAGATGGCACTGTATTGACCTGGCCCATCTTCCGGTTTGGGACAACGGCCCCGCCGGAAATTACCAGTTTTAGCGCCTCCTCGATTGACAAATCAAGTTCGATTATATCCGTTTTGGGAATAAAAAGCAAATAGCCGGAAGTCGGGTTGGGGGTTGTTGGCAGGAAAACGCTGACCACGTCATCTTCCAGGACGTGCTGAACCGGCCCACGTGTGTCCTGCGTATAGAACCCGATGGAATACATGCCCTTTCGTGGATATTCAAATAACACAGCTTTCTTGAACACCTCACGCTGCGAGGTGAAAAAAGCCTGGCTTATCTGTTTTATCGCGCCATACACGCGGTTGATAAGCGGAATGCGTTCAACAACACGATCACCAAAGGACACGATCTTGCGGCCCATGAAATTTCGGGCAACCATGCCGGTGAGAATGATCAACAGAACCAGTGTAACAAAGCCAATTCCCGGCACCTGCTTTTTCAAGAAGGTCACGCCGAAGTTTCTCAGCAGCAGCTCATGCACGGTTTCCCGCAAAATACCATCTATGCCCAGGAACAGATTCCAGATTATGTATCCGGTCAGAACCAACGGCACCAGTACCAGCAAGCCGGTAAAGAAGTAAGCGCGCACCTTGCGGCCGATGCCGCCTCTTGGCGTTAGGGGTTTCGCTTCACTCACTCATCATTCCTTGATTTTATGATAAAAATGGTCTCATCGTCTTTGCCCATCTTGTATTCCTCCCGCGCGATCTTTTCGATATAGGTCGAGTCATGTTTCAGGCGGTCTATTTCCACGAGCAGGCGTTTGCGCTCAAGTTCTCCCTGCTCGATCTGCTGTGTGAGCTGCCGCTCTTTGTACTTCAGCGCGATGAGATTGTAGACGTTGTATTCACCAAGAAAGCCCAGGTGAAGCAGCACGGCCAGTATGCCCGCTGCCATTAGCCATTTCTTCCATTTCTTTTTGGGTTTCATCTTGAGTTCTCCCGCAAAGCCTTAGATATATGCCAGCGAAAGCCAGCAAGCTACCACGCCGCACGCTACAGACAGAAAGTTCACGGTATCATTGGTTACCCAGCGCAAGCCCGAGCTTATCGTAGCATTGCCAGTACAGTGAGAGCTGCGTTCCGTAACAGCGCCACACGTGCGACAGGTGTATGCCGCCTGCAGGCTGGCGCCCAGCAGACTGTCAATGAATTGACTCATGGTTGCCGCAACCACGATGATCAGTGCGATTGTTAAAATAGGCAGGTTCCCTGCAGGAAAAAACAGCATCCCCAGAACCGTGATAAACAACGCACCTGCAACCGCGGCCACAGAACCGGGCAGGGTAATTCCGCCTGATGTTCCGGGCTTCATGTGCTTGCACGTCAGGATTGAGCGCGGCTGCTTGCCCGAACGTATCCCCACCTCAGTGGCCCAGGTGTCTGCCGTAGCTGATGCAACCGCCGCCAGATAGAGAAGAGTAATATTGAAATCCTGTGAAAAATACCAAATGATTACGAGGATTGTGGGGAGGAGGCCATTTGCTAAAACCTGAAGCAGGTCACGTTCGTCTGTCTTTGCCATCACTGCACTGGTCGTTGCGTCACTATCTCTCATTCTGGAAAGGAGATTGGAGGTCGCGAAGAACGCCAGTATCGGAATACTGAATGACCATTTACCAAGCCCGAAAATAATCCACCCCATAATGAATACACAGACGGCGCCTCCGACGGTGAGCAAGCGCAACCGTAATGAGACAACAGATATGGCAAACGCAAGAATCGCACTTAGCATGCATTTGGAGTCCGTTCTCTCTTTGAGAATGATTCGTATTTAGCAAAAATTTGGTAAAAAGTCAACGATTTAATTTGGTTGTTGTTTTGACTTGACTTAAGCCAGAACAGCACCGGGGCGGCCGGCGGCCAGGGGCGAAAGCCGTGGCCAGAGCAGATTGGTGGTAACGTTGGTAGCGAATTTCACTATATTGATGGTCAACTTCTACATCCGTCCGGACGCTGCCAGCCCATCGCTGCAAAACTGTGTAAATATTATGCAAGGGATGGCCGCCGCCTGGACGGGGACAGGCCACCCGATGTTGCCCGAGCAGGAAATTTTTCCGCCGGTTGGTTATGGTCACGTCATAAGTTGAGCCTGAAATCAGCAAGTTATCCACAGGTCTGCCTACTTATCCACAGCCGGACAGCAAAATTACGGCAATCGGAAAGATACCCCTCGTAGATTTGTACGATCCTGTCCGCCACGGTTTTGAACTCACGACATGGCCTGTTCATTCAGGGCGGATTGCAGTGGAACTGCACGCAAACATTTGTTTAAAATACGGTTAAGCACATACTCTCTTGCCTGTTAAGCAGGGGCGTCGCGTATCGCGTCCGTTTTGGCGGAAATTCGCAAAATATGAAAGCATATTAAGGAGTTTTAAAATTACAGGCCCGATTATACAATCTTCACAAGTTATCCACATTTTGTTCACAGGGCGTGGAAAAGTCAATAAGTCGTTGACCGCTGTGCCACGATTTAATATATTGCCCCACTTCCTGAAAGAAATCTCAAAAAATTACTGAAGAAGTGGTTACGTTTTTTATGCCGGAGGAGATATGAGAGTCAGACTATTCGGAGTGTTGTTCCTGGTCATCATTTTTAGTCGTTGTATTGCGCAAGAACCGGTGGATTGGCAGGCGGTGGCGAAGATCAAGCACGAAGGGTTTAACAAATCTCAGGTGATGCAATCATTGTTCTATCTTGCGGATGTGCATGGACCGCGTCTGACGAACTCGCCCAACTATCAGGCGGCGGCGCAATGGTGTGTGGATCAGTTGACAGAGTGGGGGCTGGCAAACGCACGGCTCGAGGCATGGGGCGAGTTTGGCAAAGGCTGGTCGGTCGAGCGCTATTCTGCCGAGATGGTCGCGCCGCAGTACGCGAATCTTATCGCGCACCCCAAAGCCTGGACTGAGGGTACGGACGGACTGGTAACGGGCACGCCGACTCTCGTTGACATCGAGTCCGAAGCGGATTTCGAGAAATACAAAGGAACCTTGCTCGGCGCCATCGTGATGTGGGTTCCTGAGCGTGAGGCGGAAACCCACTTTGAAGCTGATGCCAGCCGGTACACGCAAGAAGATTTGCGGGAGCTGCAGCAGGCGCCTGAACCGGGAGCAAAACCCTCATGGTGGGCGCGCCGGGATGCGTTCCTGCGCCGGCGGGAGCTCAACAAGAAGAAGATGGCATTCTTCCGGGACGAAGGCGTGGCTGTGGTGCTGGAACCGAGCGAACGCGAGCACGGCACCATCCGCGTGCATCGCGGCGGCGACTTTAGCCTGGACAGCGAGCCCGGTGTGCCGCAGTTGGTAGTTGCCATCGAGCAGTACTGGCGCATCGTGCGCCTGCTGCAGCAGGATATCCCGGTGACGTTGAATATTGAAATCGAAGCCCGTTTCCATGCCGAGGATCCGCAGGGTTATAATGTGGTGGTCGAAATCCCGGGCGCCGACGCCAAACTGAAGCAGCAACTGGTCATGCTCGGCGGCCACCTGGATTCTTGGCACGCCGGCACCGGCGCGACTGACAATGCCGCCGGCTGCGTCGTCGCCATGGAAGCCGTACGCATCCTGAAGGCTGCCAACTTGCAGCCACGCCGTACAATACGGATTGCGCTCTGGGGCGGCGAGGAACAAGGGTTGCTGGGCTCGAGAGGCTATGTGAAGAAGCATTTCGGCGACAGGCAAACCATGGAGTTGAAGGAAGCGCATGCTAACTTGTCGGCCTATTTCAATCTCGATAACGGCACGGGCAAGATCCGCGGCATCTATCTGCAGGAAAATGACGCCGTCCGCCCGATCTTTGAGGCGTATCTCGAGCCGTTTAACGATCTCGGCGCCGCCACCGTGACCATTCGCAACACCGGCGGCACGGACCATCTCGCTTTTGACGCGCTCGGCTTGCCCGGGTTCCAGTTCATCCAGGACCCGGTCGACTATCGCCGGCGCACGCACCACACCAACATGGATGTCTACGACCACGCCCTGGAAAGCGATCTGATGCAGGCTTCGGTGGTCATGGCGTCCTTCGTTTACCACACCGCCATGCGGGATGAACGATTGCCGCGTAAACCACTGCCCGAACCGGAGGAGGAGGCGACCAACGGGCGGTAGACGGGTAGCCGCAACCTATCTCTGGGCAGAGTTCCGCACCGCCCGAAGTTCGCACGACGGTCCGAGCATTAGTGCAGAGACTTCGATAACCTATTCTTTTTTGGTTCTTCTCCCAACTCTGGGTTGAACCACAATATGTAGTGGTTAGAATGTTGG